>JBIOEJ010000006.1:0-77045 GCA_044445965.1 Hyphomicrobiales bacterium | reverse complement strand
TCACTTGCGCTGCGGCCTTCCGTCGGCGTGGCGTCGGCGCGTTGATATACGCACCGGTACCGGGACTTTCTCCGGGACGAATCGAGAGACCGCGACGAGCGACAGCGCCACGGGCAACAGGAAAAATAGGGAGGGCAAAATCGAGCGAAGCATGTTCGCCTCCTTTGTCGGGTCTAGTGCCCAAGTTAGGCAGGCTCGAATTGAACGGATTGAGCCAAATCAAGAGTTGCCCCTGGGGCGCGGCCTTCCTGTGTCGGCCGCTGGGATCGTCCGGATCGCTGCTGGAGGTTCTGGCGCAACGTGGAGGTATGCATGATCGACCGGACTGCCGACCGTATCTGGTCCGGCATCGATGCTGAGACCCGGGCCTTCCTGGAAGATCGATTGGGAAGGCGCTATGCGCGACAGCGGCTCGGGATCGAGAAGGATCACGAGGCGCAGGTTTTCGGCCAAGGGTTGAACTTCTTCCATTTCGAGAACCTACGCGCTTCGCATGTGCTGATCTCCGCGGTTCTCAAGGCCGCCTGCCTCTATGCGATCGGTCGGCGCAACGCCGCGCGAGTCGAGCTTCGCCGCCACGAAGTCACCTCGGCCCTGATCCCCTCCAGCTTCAGCGGCTTCAAAATCCTGCATCTGAGCGATCTTCACGCCGATATCAGCCAAGCAGCGATGACGCGCGTGGTCGAACTGGTTGCCGGACTCGACTATGATCTTTGCGTGCTGACCGGGGACTATCGGGGCGAAACCTACGGCGCGTTCGAGGCGACCCTCGAGGGAATGAGGCGCCTGTGCCGCGCTCTCGAGCCACCCGTCTACGGCGTGCTCGGCAACCACGATACCATCCTCATGGTGCCGGGCCTCGAACAGATGGGCATTCGCATGCTGCTCAACGAGGCTGTCGCCATCGAGCGCGGCGGTGCCCGAATTCATCTTGCCGGCATCGACGACGCCCATTTCTACAGGGTCGACAACATCGAAAAGGCGGCGCTCGGCCTGCCGCATGACGCGTTCTCGATCCTGCTCTCGCATACGCCGGAAATCTATCGCCAGGCGGCCCACGCGGATTTCGATCTGCTGCTCTGCGGCCACACGCATGGCGGGCAGATTTGCCTCCCGGGCGGCGCCCCGATGACGCTCGACGCCGTGTTGCCGCGAGCCATGGGGCGAGGCGCGTGGAAATACCATGACATGGCCGGCTATACCTCCTCGGGCGCCGGCACTTCGATCGCGCCGGTTCGCTACAATTGCCCGCCGGAAATCACGCTTCACGAGCTGCGCTCCGCACCCCGATGAGCATCAATAGGGTCGATCGCGTATCTTCAACCTATAGAGGACGCGCGAGCAGACGAGCTCTCCGAGAAGGAAGAGGATGGTCACGAGCCCTGCATCGAGGATCGACAGCGGTGCGACCCACCGGCAGGCTAGCGCCGGAAGCAGCGATTCGGGCACTTGATCGAGGCCGATGGCCTGGCTGCTCTCCGGCAACTGCAACCGGCGCTTCGAGAAGCTCGAAAGCAGGTCCCCGGCCATTGCGGTCGCTGCGAGGAGGGCTCCCATTCCGTAGCTCGCTCCAAGGAATGGCGCGAAACCCGTCGTAGCGGCAACGGAGAGGACGATACCTCGGATCGTCTTGGATTTTCCGAAGATAGGCTGTCCGTCGAAGAACCGGGCGCCGCCGTCGAGCGGACGGGCGAGGCGACCGCCCAGCAGCTTCTTGGCGAGCACCGGCGTTCCATTCGCGAGGGCGAGCAGAACAAGCAATTGGACGATCAGTTGAGCATGCATGCGGCGGACTACCCGAATCGCTCCACCGAGGCCCCTTCGCTGGGGCGGACATTTTCATCTCACCACCACAAGAGGACGGTTCGGAATGATCTGGCGCAAGTGCGGCGTTGCGCCGACATGCCATCAAGTGCCGTCGGTCGAGGAACGGTTCCGTCATGAAGACGCGCATCATCGAAGAATTGGGACAGGCCGATATCCTGTTGCCGGCCCTCGTCGGCGAGGGGTTGGCGGCCAATGACCGCGTGAAGCTGCGTATGAGCGCCTTGCAGGCGATGGCCGCGCATGCGCAAGATCCGGGCAAGCCGCCGGTCGATCTCTCGAGAGAATGCGCGGCTGCGGGGCTGGATACGGCGGTGATCCGTTCGCTGATCGGCGAAGCGAGCTTGGCGGGACGGGACGCGGTTTCCGCGCCGGGGCTCGAGAGCTTGCGCAAGGGGATCGGGGACGATGTCACGGCGATGCTCCGCGCCGCCGCGAAGGGCGATGAAGCCGAGGGCAAGAGGGCGTTCGCCCGCTGGAAGGCGATCAAGGAAGAGGGGTTGTCCGGAATCGGCAACGAAATGCCCTTGGCGCAGGTCGCGAAGCTCACCGCGATCTCCGAAGGCGAGGGCGATAGTCTGCATAAGCTCGTCATGGACCTGCACAAGGCGCTCAACCGACTTGCGGCGAGCTGCGCCGAAGAAGTGGTCGCCGGCGCCCATGTGTTCGGCTTGCAGCCCGGAGATCATCGCACCGTCGAGGCGTTCATGCGGGGCATCGACGCCACCCGCGCCTTGAAGTTCGACCATCCGGGACTCGAAACCATGGCGACGCGCTCAGGCTCGCGGCTGGTGATCCAGAACGACATCGGAGCGACGGACGCCCATGTGGTCGTGATCACGGTCGAGGTGCGTCAGGTGACGATCACTTACACCGACGTTCATTTGCCGCGGGCCAAGTTCTTCACCGGACTGTTCCGCAAATTCCCTGTCGAGTGGAGCGGCCTCGATCGCCAGAAGGCTGAAGGGCTCGGAAACCAGGGCGTATTCTATCTCGTTACCGGCCGTTACCAGGCCGAAAACGACGAAGCGCGCGACGGCTTCGTCGAAGCCATCGGCACGTGCCTGGTATTCCTCATCGACTGGAACAAGGCGCGCAAGGTTCTGCGCGCTTGGATTCCCAAGGGCGATGCCGTTCGCATCCTCGATTGGGCAGCTCGACAGCGGATCGGCCACCGGGGTTTCCTGGAGCTGGGTGGCGGCGATCTCGTCGTCTCGGCCGTGCGGCACGCAGCTCCCTCCCGCATCGGCTTCGGCGAAAGGCTGGATACGGCCTTGGGACGGGAGGCGGCTGTGGATTTCCTCAAGGCCGTGCTGCGCATTTCGACCGAAGCGCTGCTCGAAGGGCGATCAATCCGTCTGGCGCGTGATCGCATCGAGGCCGATCTCGTGCGCCATCTGGAGCGCGCCGACAGCATGCTGCTGACCATCGTGGTGCGGCAGGCCGGCTTGGCGCACGACATGGCGGGCGCCATCGCGCATCATATTGCGGCCCTGCAATCGGGCCGTCAGGTCGATGGGAGGCTACTGGCGACCCGTGCCAGGCGCCTCGAGGAAAAGGCCGACAAGATCGCCGCCGAAGCCCGCACCGAAATGACCCGGCTCGATGCGGGCCGGAGAATCCAGCCGCTCTCGGATCTGATCGAGGATACCATCGACGATCTCGAGCAGGCGGCCTTCATCAGCTCGCTCCTCTCCGCGGGGACTGGGGCCGAGACCTTGCAGCCGCTGTCCGAGCTTGCAGGCGTGGTCATCGCCGCGGTGCAGGCGGCCGCCTCCGGCGTCGATGCGGCGATGGACGTGCCGGACGGGGAGCGCTCCGATTCCGAAGATGCGCTCGCCGCGGTTGGTCGGCTGATCGATGCCGAGCACATGGCGGATGCCTGCGAACGCGCGGTGACGAGCAAGGTGCTAGGCGGCGATCTCGAGCTCAAGGCATCGCTCGCGGTGCTCGAGCTCGCTCGTGCCATGGAGAACGCCACCGACCGGCTGGCGGGGTTCGGCCATCTGCTTCGCGAGCGCGTGCTCGCGGATCTTTCCTCCTGAAGGAATTCACCGATGGAGATCGTGCGGATCGAGAAGGGCTCGACCGAGCGCCATTCGGTGGAGAGCGTCGGCTCGAAGGCCGCAGCGATTGCCCGAATGGCCGCGCTGGGCTTGCCTGTGCCGTTCGGCTTCGTTCTGCCGATCGAGCTTTGCGCCGCAATCATCGGCGAGGAAGCTCGGGCCGAGCGCGAGCTCACGGAGGGATTGCATGCAGGCATCGCGTTCCTGGAGAGCGCCGTCGGCAAACGCTTCGGGGATCGCCGTCGGCCTCTCCTGGTTTCGGTGAGGTCAGGCGCGGCGCAATCCATGCCCGGAATGCTCGACACCGTGCTCAATGTCGGTTGCACTTCGGTTGCCGTGGGCGGCCTCCTGCGCATGACGGGCAACCCTCGCTTCGCCTGGGACTGCCGCCGCCGCTTTCTCGAGGATTATGCGCAGACCGTTCTCGGGGCCGACCCGCAGCCTTTCGCCGCGCGCCTCGGCGAAATGGTCGTCGACGAAGCTGTCGCCTCCGATCGCGATCTCGACAGCGAGGCGCTCGAGCGGCTCGCTTGCGACTATCAGGGCTTGCTCGAAGACCATGGCGCTCGCTTGCCTGACGATCCCTTCGAGCAGCTCCTCGAAGCGGCTCGAGCGGTCTACCGTTCCTGGACGAGCGAGCGCGCCCGCACCTATCGCCGCCTGCACGATCTCGAGCATTTGCAAGGGACGGCGGTCTTCGTCCAGGCCATGGTGTTCGGCAATCGCGGCCTGTCTTCGGGCGCCGGCGTCGCCTTCTCGCGCGATCCTTCGACCGGCGCCAAGCGCCGCGTGCTCGATATGTTGTTCGATGCCCAGGGGGAGGATGTGGTCTCCGGTCGCCGGACACCCGATTCCGAGGAGACCCTGGCCCAGTCGCTGCCGGAAATCGCAGCCGAGCTCAACGAGATCCTGACGCGGCTCGAACGCGAATTCGGCGACGTGCAGGATGTCGAGTTTACGATCGAGGACGCAAAGCTCTGGATTTTGCAGACGCGGGCCGCGCAGCGCACGCCGCGCGCGGCGCTGCGGATCGCCATCGACCTCGTGCATGAAGGCCTGATCAGCCGAAAGGTGGCGCTAAGGCGAGTGGACGGTATCGGCCTGGAGGCGCTCGCCAAGACCCGCTTTGCCGATGCAGGCGCCGCAGCCTGCCGGGGCATCGGAGCCTCGACGGGTGTCGCCGTCGGACGCGCCGCCTTCGATTCCGCGAGCGCGGAACGGCTCGCAAGGAGCGGTGAGCCGGTCATCCTGCTGCGGCCCGATGTCAGTACCGCGGATATCGGCGGCTTCTCTGCTTCTGTCGGCATCGTGACCGCGCGCGGCGGCCGCACCGCGCATGCGGCGCTCGTCGCGCGCCAGATGGGAAAGCCATGTGTCGTAGGCTGCCAGGGCCTCGT
Organism: Hyphomicrobiales bacterium; assembly: GCA_044445965.1. GTDB lineage: Bacteria > Pseudomonadota > Alphaproteobacteria > Rhizobiales > Beijerinckiaceae > GAS188. Next base: position 71,758 of record JBIOEJ010000006.1, on the reverse strand, counting down.
CGTCGAAGCTGGAATGCGTCGGGCCCTGCTTGCGGATGCCTCGATCTCGGAAGGCGACTGGGTCTCGGTCGACGCCGAGGGTGGCGACATCTATTTGGGACGGCTCGAGGTCATCGTCGAGCGCCCGCAGGCGGAGTTCGCCGAGATCGAACGCTGGCGCGCGAGCCCGGATTGAGCCAGCTCAATTTCGATCCCGGCCGCAAACGTTAATTGCTGCGTTGCTCGAGCGGTTCGAACGTGATTCGGGACAGGGACATGGTGTCACCCGATAATCAGCCCTTCGAAAATGCGGTTCTCGCGGCGAATCTGCGCGAATATGCGAGTCTTCTGGCCCAGCAGGAAGCCGATGGCTTTCGGGTCAGCGCCTATCGGCGCGCCGCGGCGGTCGTCGCCGACCTCGAGCGGCCGGTCAGCGACATTCTCGCGCAGGCTGGCCGCGAGGGGCTCATGGCGCTCCCTGGCGTCGGGGAGAAAATCGCGGCGGCCCTCGCCGAGATGGTGAAGACGGGACGCTGGTCGCAACTCGAGCGGCTACGCGGCACGCTGGAGCCGGAAAAGCTCTTTCAGAGCATACCGGGAATCGGGCCCGAAGTCGCCCGGAATCTGTGCGAGCATTTGCACGTCGACACTTTGGAAGCCCTCGAGCTCGCGGCCCATGGCGGGCGTCGAAGGGATCGGAACGCGCCGGTTGGAGATGATCAGCAACGCCTTGGCCGAACGCCTCGGCCGGCCGCGCTTTCGACGCTGGAGGGAGGTGCAGGAGCAACCGCCGGTTGCGCAGCTGCTCGATGTCGATCGCGAATACCGCGAGCGGGCCGACGCCGGCAAACTCCGGAAAATCGCGCCGAAGCGCTTCAACGTCACTGGACAGGCTTGGCTGCCCATCCTGCATACGAGGTGCGGCAAATGGGACTTCACGGCGCTCTATTCCAATAGCCGCCGCGCTCATGAGCTTGGCCGCGTGAAGGACTGGGTGATCATCTACTACGAGACCGACATCCTGCCAGAGGGGCAGTGCACCGTCGTCACCGAAACTCAGGGAGCATTCATCGGCCATCGGGTCGTTCGCGGCCGCGAGGGGGAGTGCAAGGATTTATGGATGCGGCAGAGGTCCGCGGGGTCGAAGTCGGCGCTGCTGCCGGCTACGAAGGTGATCGCTCATGCCAATGGCGCGATCGGCAAAACGCCGACTGGTACGGGAGAAACGCTTCGATCGAATTGATCGGCTCCAGTCCCGAGGGAAGTTACATTTCAGGTTCCATCGGCGAGCGGGCCTTGTCTTTCGGCTCGGGCAGGTCCGTCATGGTCGCTTCCGTGAGCAAGAGCACGCTCGCGACCGACACTGCGTTCTCGAGCCCGACGCGAATCACCTTCACGGGATCGATGATGCCGCCTTCGATCAGCATGACATATTCGTTGCGCGCGGCGTCGAAGCCATAATCGTCCTTGCCGTTCATCATGCGCTCGACGACGACCCCTCCGTCGACGCCGGAATTCTCGGCGATCTGACGAGCTGGAGCCTGCAGCGCACGGGCAAGAATCTGCAGGCCGGTCTTCACGTCGCCTTCGGCGCCCGCCTCCTCGCGGCGCACCGCGTCGGTGCAGCGCAACAGCGCCAATCCGCCCCCTGGCACGATGCCTTCGGCAACCGCCGCCTTCGTGGCGCTGATCGCATCGTCGAGAGCTTCCTTCTTCGACTTCATCTCGGCCTCGGAAGGCGCCCCGACACGGATCACCGCGACACCGCCGGCGAGCTTCGCCAGGCGTTCCTGCAGCTTCTCGCGATCATAATCGCTGGTGGTCTTGTCGATCTCGCGACGGATTTGCTGGATGCGCGCCTCGATGAGCGAGCGGTCGCCCGTTCCGCCGATGATGGTCGTATGCTCCTTGTCGACGACGACTCTCGCCGCACGGCCCAGTTGCTCGAGCGTCACATGTTCGAGCTTCAGGCCTAGCTCCTCCGAGACCAGTTGCGCGCGCGTCAACACGGCGATGTCTTCCAGCATCGCCTTGCGACGGTCGCCGAAGCCAGGCGCCTTGACGGCGCAGCCCCGCAGGACGCCGCGAATATGGTTGACGAGCAAGGTCGCGAGCGCTTCGCCCTCCACGTCTTCGGCGATGATCAAGAGCGGCCGGCTGGATTTTGCCACTTGCTCGAGAAGCGAAACCAGATCGTGGAGCGAATTGATCTTGCGGTCGCAAAGAAGCACGAAAGCATCCTCGAGGATCGCTTCCATGTGTTCCGAATCGGTCACGAAATAGGGCGACACGAAGCCGCGATCGAATTGCATGCCCTCCACGACCTCGAGGACGGTTTCGGTCGTCTTCGCTTCCTCGACCGAAATGACGCCCTCGCGCCCGACTTTCTCCATGGCATCGGCGACGAGATTGCCGATTATGGGATCATTATGCGCCGAGATTGTCGCGACCTGCGATTGCTCCTTCTTCGTGGTGACCGGCCGTGCCAGGTCGCGGAGAGCGGCGACCGCCGCCGATATGCCGCGGTCGAGGCCGCGCTTCAAGTCGATGGCGCTCGCTCCCGCCACGACATTGCGGCTTCCATCGCTGAAGATCGCATGTGCCAGGATCGTCGACGTGCTCGTCCCATCGCCGACCACGTCACCGGTCTTCTCCGCCGCCTGGCGCAAGACCTGGACTCCGAGATTTTCCTCAGGGTCGCGCAGATCGAATTCCTTGGCGATCGTCACCCCGTCATTGCAGACGATGGGGGCGCCCCAAGGCTTCTGGATCAGGACGGATTTCGACCTCGGGCCGAGCGTCACGCGGACCGCGTCGGTCAGCTGCGATGCCCCGCGCAACAGCTTTTCGCGGGCGGCGAAATGAAACAGAACCTGCTTGTGAGCCATGGCAACCCTTCTTGGAATGAGATCGGCCGTCCAGCTCGAAGTCGATAACCGGCTGCGGGCCGAGAACTTTGATCTTGCGCAAGAGTATCGCGTCCGTTGGATGCATCTTGTGTTGATCGAGATCATGAGGATTGGCACGACATGCGCACCCAAGAGAAAGAGCCCGTGGAGCTCCAGATCAGTGCCGAGAAGATCTTCTACATCGTCGTCAAAGCGCGCGAGTTCGACGCGAAGGTAGCTCCCGCAGAGCCCCATTCCGGATCGAATCCGAGCGATGACGCCGAGGCGGAGATACTGGAAGATTTCGCGGACGACGCGACGATCGAGGAGCTCAGAGCCGCAATCGATCAACTGACGGATGACGAGGTCATCGATCTGATTGCCCTGACCTGGGTAGGCCGAGGCGACTTCGATCGGGCGAGTTGGCCCGAGGCCCGCGCCTTGGCCGCGGAGCGGCATCGTCGGCGTTCTTCCAAGTACTTGATGGGCATTCCAAATCTCGGGGATTGTCTCGAGGAAGGGCTCGCGGAGCTCGGTCATACCCTCGAAGGTTGAGCTTTCCGCCTCCTTGACCACGAAAGGCGCGCATCGTGACGACATTGGCCATCCTGGAACCGCCGCTGCGACGTCTCTTCGAGCGCATCGATTTCGCGCCGCAGCCGAAGAGCGAGGAGCTCAAGCAGGTGCTGAGCCACTGGACCGCGAAGCGAACCGGCTCGATCGCACCCCCGCCGGCGGCCATCGAGCCGTCGGAATTGAGGAGCACAGGCATCCATGCCTTTTCGTTCGGATATCGGGCAGCGACGCGCCACTACCTTCTGGCGGAGGGCGGCGAGGTTCTGCGCCCCCTCCTCGGCAACATCGAGAGGGGGGACGATCTGGGCGCGACCCCCTTCCGGCGCGCCGCCGTGCGCTTGCGTCGCCTCTTCGACGTCGTGCGTCAGTCAGGCGAGCCGGTGCTCGCCGAGTTCGTCGACAGGCGCCTGTACAATTTCGTGGAGATCCTGGTCGCACCCTTGTCCTCGGACGGGCACACCATCGATGGTGTCATCGGTGCGTTGGCCGCGCGGCCATCCGGCGCTCTTCCGCGACACTTGCGAGGCCTGACGGCCGGCAAGTCCGCCCCCTTGCTGTTCGCGCTTTCCGGATGTGGCGCGCTAGGCGAGCGCATCGCCTTCCATCTCGGCGTCCGCCCGTCGCCCCACGAATTCCGCAAGTTCGAGGATGGCGAGCACAAGGGCAGGCCCCTGGTCAGCGTCAGAGATCGCGATGTCTATGTGTTGTCGAGCCTGTGGAGCAGCGCCGAGGAAAGCGTCAACGACAAGCTCTGCCGTCTGTTGTTCTTCGTCGGCTGCCTGCGAGACGGGGCTGCCGCGCGCGTCACGGCGGTCATTCCTTATTTCGGCTATGCGCGCAAGGATCGGAAAACCAAGCCGCGCGATCCGGTCACGATCCGCTACGTTGCCCAGATGTTGGAAGCAGTCGGCGTCGATCGCGTGGTCGCCGTGGAGATCCACAATGTAGCGGCCTATCAGAACGCGTTTCGTCGCGGCACCGAGCATCTCGGCACCGCGGCTTTCTTTGCGCGCGCGTTCAGGCGGATCGTCGGCGATGATGCGGTCACCGTCGTCTCTCCCGATCTCGGCGGCGGCAAGCGCGCCGAAGAGTTCCGCGAACATCTGGAGGCCGTCATCGGCCGGCCGATAGAGAGAGCCTTCATGGAAAAACGGCGCAGTCTCGGCGTCGTCACGGGTGATCTGTTCGCCGGCGAGGTGCTGGATCGAACCGCCATCATCGTCGATGACCTGATCAGTTCCGGCACGACCATGGCACGAGCCGCGCGCGCCTGTCATGAGCGCGGCGCCAAGCGCATATTTCTCGTGGCGACCCACGGCTTGTTCAGCGCGGCAGCGGAGAAGACCCTGAGCGAGCCCTTTATTTCAGGAGTGCTCGTCACCGACACGGTGCCGCAGGCCGGCAAGGCCGCCTCCACCTTCGCGCCTCGGTTCACCGTTTTGAGCGTCGGAGAGCTGTTGAGCGAGGCCATTCGATGCCTGCACAGCGGAGCCTCGATCACCGAGCTGCTGGCAGGGGAGGTGTCGGGCGCGGACCCTGTGTCCGAAGCGCGCCTCGCAGGCTGATCGCCCCCCGACGAATTGCATCAGGGGCGCGCATCGGAGAAGCGTTCGGCAAGCTCGAGATAGCGATCCGCGAGCGGCTCCCATTTCGACGGTTCCCGAGGCGCGCGATCGAGCAAATGCGCCAGCGTGAGGCGAGCGCGCAACACCGCACGGAACATCCTGTAGAGGCGCAGGAGAGCATCGTCCGGCCGATCCCCTAGCATGGACTCGACCTTCCTCATCAGAACCGGGCCGAACCATTCCGCGCCAAGGAGCGCGCACTCCACCTCCAGGAAAGCAAGCTCGTCGAAGGGATCGACGAGGCGCAGATCGCGGTTGAATTCGAGGCAGTCGAAGATTGCGATCGGCCGCGTGAAGCAAATATGCTCCGGCCGTAAATCTCCATGCCCTTCCAGGATGAAACCGCCCCGGACCCGATTGTCCAACAGCGGCCGGCAACGAATGAGCGCCTCGTCGAGCTCACCCAGGACGCGCCGGGCTTTCTCGGCGTCGATGCGAAAGCCCTCATGCGTCAGAACCTCGCGGTTGAGCCGCTGTTCGCGCAGAAACCGCCTCGCATGCGCCGCGCTCGACAGCACCGGATGTTCGACCCGGCGATAGAAGGAGGCGAGGAGAGTTGCGAGCTCATCGATGAGCCGAGCTCGGACAAGATGCCTCGTCAGCAACACATCGAGCATGCGCTCGGCCGGCAAGCGGCGCATCTTCACCAGCCAATCGACAATGCGTCCACCAGGGCCGAACGACAATTCGCCGCCGCTCAAGCGGGCGAGGGCGACCATTCCCAGATAGGTGTCGGGGGAGAGCCGCTGGTTGAGCCTGACTTCCTCGCGGCAATTGAACTCGCGAGCCCGCAAGGTCGAAAAATCCAAAAGCCGGTTGCGCACCGGCTTCTTGAGCTTGAAGACATGCTCTCCTGCCAGAAACACCCATGACATGTGCGTTTCGCGTGCCAGGACGCGTGGCGGCCGGTTCGGATAATGCGCCGCCGTCTTGAGAAACTCGACCTTCTCCTCGAGATCTTGCCCGTCGCCATGGTGTCTTCGCGCCTTCGCGATACTCTCAATGGCGGCAAAGGAGGCGGCAGCGACCATGCGCGTTAGTGCTTCCTAGGAGCTGGGCCGAGCTTGCGGCACAAGCGCGAGCGTTTGCGGCTCTCTCGGCGTTGGGGCAGATTCTCCGGCGACCAGGCTTTTCCACAGCTTGCGGAAACTCTGACAGGTCGTTTCATGGATGTAGATCCCCCCCTCCAGCATGAATCCCATCATGCCCCCGGCCCGAGGCGCGCGCTCTTGTTTCGCGCCCGAGCACAGCAAAGAGGCGACCCGAGCGCATTGATCCATGTCATTCACCGAATGCATGTCGCCTTTCGCTTGAGGGCGTGCGGCGACTCGGGCAGGCGGATGCTTGATCCTGGTCAAGGGCAAGCATGGGCAGGGCGATCTACTCGCATCGATGGAGCGCATATGGCGCGGAGATTCCGGTGACCGGCCATTCGGATCAATTCCTCGTCGGCGACATCGGCGGAACCCATGCGAGATTCGCCCTGTCGTCCGGCAACGAGGTCGGCCCGGTCGAGGACCTTCCGGTTTCCGACTATCCCGGCGTCGGGGAGGCGCTGAAGGCCTTCCTGGCGCGGCATCCTGGGGCGAAGCCTTCCGGCGCGGTGATCGCGGGAGCGGGTCCAGTGCGCGGCAATCGGTGCGTGATGATCAACAGCACCTGGATCATCGACGGCAGCGATCTGCGGGAAACCTTCGGGCTTGCCTGGGTCCAGGTGATCAATGATTTCGAGGCGCTTGCCTGGTCGTTGCCCGACCTGACCATGGCTGCCCTCTTCACGATCGGCGGCGGGGAAGCCTTGTCGGATGCGCCCGCGGTCGTGCTCGGACCGGGAACCGGCCTCGGGGTCGCCTGTCTCATCCACGGCTCTCATGGAGCAAGCGTGATCGGCTCGGAAGGCGGGCATGTGACCTTGCCCGGAACCTCGAAGCGCGAGGACGCCGTCATCGAGCTTCTTCGCTCGCGCTTCGGCCATGTCTCGACCGAACGGGCGCTTTCTGGCGCTGGGCTGGTCAATCTCTACGAGACCATCGCGGCGCTCGACGGCATCGGCGTTCCCAGGCGCAACGCCGCCGATATTTCGAGAGAGGGGGTGGCTGGGCGCTGCCCGACAAGCCGGGCGGCACTCGATCTTTTCTGCGCGTTGCTGGGCACCTTCGCCGGCGACATGGCCCTGACCTTCGGTGCGCGTGGCGGCGTGTATATTGCCGGCGGGATCGTCCCGCACTTCGTCGAATTCCTGGCACGCTCGGAATTTCGGGCGCGCTTCGAGGCCAAGGGCCGTCTCGCCAAATATGTTGAGGCCGTGCCGACCCATGTCGTCACCCATGAAGAACCCGCATTTGTAGGGTTGGCATTTCTGGCGCGAGAGCTGTCGCGCCGGTCAGCGAGCTGAGAGAGGGACCCGCCATGTCGCCATTCAGGCTTCCCGGCAAGATCGAAAAAGACCTGCGCCTGGTTCGCAAGCACTGGGCAAGCCTGAGGCGCGCGGGCAACGAAATGCCTTTCTGGGACGATGTGAAGCTAGCCGCGCTGCCGGAGCTTGCCGGCACGATGCTCCTCATCGATGCCTTCGAGAAGCCCGAGCGCTTTCGCTTCAGCATCATCGGGCGTGCCCTGACGGAGCGCTACGGCAAGGACCCCACCAGCCAATTCACGAACGAGGTCGAGCCGCGCAGCCCATTCGACTACATCACCTCGCAATGCAGCGCGACAGCGGAAAGCCGCGCCGCGACCTACTACCAGCATGACGAATCCGGAGATCGCGGGAGCGTCAAGCCGCAATCCTATGCGCGCATTCTGCTCCCGCTCTGGGGCGAAGGCAGCGTGCGGATGCTATTCGGCGCGGTCGCCTGGACCAGTGCTGACGCAAACGCGCAAGAGCGGGAGCGGCGACAATGAATCTCGTCACCCTGACGATGAACCCGGCGGTCGATATCTCGACTTCGGTCCCCCGGATCATGCCGGTCCATAAATTGCGATGCTCGACGGAGAAGCGCGATCCGGGCGGCGGAGGCATCAACGTGGCACGCGTCGCCGCGAGACTCGGAGCGGATGTCAAGGCGCTTTACCCGATCGGCGGGCCGACCGGTCAATTGCTGCGCCGTCTCGTCGATAGCGAGCGGGTCCTGAGCTTGGCGATCCCGGTGTCCGGGGAGACGCGTGAAGACTTGGCCGTCCTCGATGAATCGAGCGGCGCGCAGTACCGGTTCGTGCTTCCGGGGCCAAGGCTCACCGAGAAGGAGTGGCAGGAGTGCCTTGATGTCGTTGGCTCCCTCAGGGGCGAGCCTGGCCTGATCGTCGCGAGCGGCAGCTTGCCGCCCGGGGTGCCGGCGGATTTCTACGGACGCCTTGCCCGCTGCGTCAAGAATATGGGCGCGCGGCTCATCCTCGATACCTCGGGCGAGGCGTTGGCGGCGGCTCTCGAGGTGGGCGTGTATCTCGTCAAGCCGAGCTTGCGCGAATTGGCCGAGCTCACGCATATGCCGCTCGAGGACCGCAGATCGCAATTCGAGGCGTGCAGCAAGCTCGTTCAGGGCGCGCGCGCCGAGATCGTGGCGCTGACGCTCGGAGACCAAGGAGCGCTCTTGGTGACGCGCGACGGCGCTTGCCACGCGCAGCCGCTGCAAGTCGAGGGTGTGAGCTCGGTCGGAGCGGGTGACAGCTTTCTCGGGGGCATGGTCTCGAGCCTCGCATCCGGGCACAGTCTGAAGGACGCGTTTCGCTACGGCATCGCGGCGGGATCGGCGGCGCTGTTGGCCCATGGAACCGAGCTTTGCCGGGCCGAGGATGTGCGGCGCCTCTACCCTCTGGTCGAGATAACCGATTTTGGCGCGCCGCTCGACCTGGTCCATGCGCAAGATGCCGTGGCGGCCGTCATTCCGTGATGGCAGGGCTCAAATCACCGCCAGGATGCCGCCATCGACATAGAGGATCTGGCCGTTGACATAGTCGGAGGCGGCCGAGGCGAGGAAGATCACGGCGCCCACGAGCTCCTCCGGCCGGCCCCAGCGCTTGGCGGGGGTGCGCGCTTTCACCCAGGCGTCGAAGCTCTGGTTCTCGACCAGCGCCTTGTTCATGTCGGTGAGCATGTAGCCGGGGCCGATGGCATTGGCCTGGATGCCATGGGCCGCCCATTCCGCCGCCATGGCGCGGGTGAGCAGCTTCAGGCCCCCCTTCGAGACCGTGTAGGGAGCGATGGTCGCCCGCGCGACCTCGCTGGTGAGCGAGCCGATATTGATGATCTTGCCGCGCCCGCGCGGAATCATGCGCTTGGCCGCCTCGCGCCCGATCACGAAGGCGCTCGTCAGATTGGCCTCGATCACCTTGCGCCACTCGGCGGTCGCAAGCTCGAGCATCGGCTTGCGCAGCTGGATGCCGGCATTGTTGACGAGAATGTCGATCGCCGTCCCTTCGGCGTCGAGCCCGGCGAAGGCCTCGACGATGGCCGCCTCGTCGGTGGCGTCGAAGCGCAAGCTGCGCACCTCATATCCGGCGCCGCGCATCGCCTCGGCGGCGAGCCCGAGGCGGGCCTCGTCGGTGCCGTGGATGACGAGGCTGGCGCCGGCCGCGGCCAGGCCCTCGGCCATGGCGCGGCCGAGACCTCGCGAGGAACCGGTGACGAGCGCCGTGCGCCCGGAAAGATCGAAGAGCCGTGTCGACATCAGCTTGCGCTCTCGCTTGCCGCCAGCGGAGCACCCGCCTCCAAGCCCGCAAGGATCGCGCGTAAGGCCTGCGCCCGAGTGGGGAGGGCGCGCGTGTCGCGGACGAAGCCTGCGGGCCATCAAGACGATCTCGCTGGCGAAGTCCATCCGCAGCCTTTGCCCGGGCCCGCGCGGCCTCTTGACTGCAACACTATATCATTGCTTATGAGCCGCTCCCGACGGTTGAGGCGGCTTCGAGGTGGCTTGGCCGCGGCGGCGTCGGGTCGTGCCCTTGCGCCGATGAGTTCGGCGCTGACGAATTCGCTGAGCGGGAGTGAGCTTCGTGAGAACGGGTCTATTCGTGGCCTCGGCGGTGATCCTCGCCACGCTCCCGGCATCGGCCGACGCCCCGATCCGCGTCGAGCTCAACGCCGCCGAGGGCGCGGCGGGAAGATGCCGCCTGTCCTTCGTCGTCGAGAACGCCTCGACCACCGCGGTCGAGGCTCTCAAGCTCGATCTCGCGATCTTCGGCCGCGACGGTGCCATCCAACGGCGTCTGTTGACCGAGATGGGCCCCGTTCGCGCCCAGAAGACGGTGGTGCGCACCTTCGAGGTCGAGAGCGATTGCGCCGGGATCGGCTCGGTCCTCGTCAACGACGTCACCGCCTGTGCCCCGGCAACGCTCGGCGATTGTCTCGACCGGCTGAACCTGTCCTCGCGCCTCGCCGATCTGCGGCTGTTCAAGTGAGGAGAGGCTGATGGATCACGGGATGCTGACGCCCATCGGCCTGTTCACCGAGGCCGGGCCGGTTGCCAAGACCGTCATGCTGATCCTCGTCCTCGCCTCGATCTGGTGCTGGATCCTGATCGTCGAGGGGATCTGGTCGGTGCTGCGGCTTACCCGCTCGATCGGCGCGCTGCGGCGCGGCGGGGCCGATCGCCGCGCCAACCTCCTCGATCCGCTGCTGTCGGCGGGCCGCCAGGCGGCGGCCCTGGCGATCCCCGGCGAGACCGTCGGCGAGCGGCGCGTCCGCGTCGCGGAGGCCATGAGCCGCGCCGGGCAGAAGTTGCTGACGCGCGCCCAAGGTGGCCTGCCCAATCTCGCGGTCATCGCTTCGGTCGCGCCCTTCATCGGCCTGTTCGGCACGGTGTGGGGCATCATGACGAGCTTTGCCGGCATCGCCGAAGCCAAGGATACGAGCCTTGCGGTCGTTGCGCCGGGCATCGCGGAGGCGCTCGCCGCGACCGCGATCGGCCTTGCGGCCGCAATCCCGGCTTCGGTCGGCTATAATCGCATTGGGGCAGCGCTTGCCCGCGCCGGCCAGGATCTGTCGCACCTCGTCGACGAGCGGGCGATCGCAATCGCCGCGCCCGATCTGCCGGCACGCAAGCAAGCGGAGGCCGCGTGATGGCGCAGGCCGCGGACAAGACGGGCAATTCCCTCTATCAGCCGCTCGCGGAGATCAATGTCACGCCGCTCGTCGATGTGATGCTGGTGCTGCTGATCGTGTTCATGATCACGGCGCCGCTGCTCGCGACCGGCATGCGAGTCGATCTGCCGCAAGCGAAAGCGGTGCCCGTCGATCCGCAACAGCCGGTCATCGTCACGGTCAGGAAGGATGGGACGACCTTCCTCGGTTCCGACGAATTGCCGCACGACGATCTGGCGGCGGCCATTCGTTCGAAGCTCGGCGACGACAAGGCGGTGCTGATCCATCTGCGCGGGGACCGCGAGGCGAGCTACGGCCAAGTGGTCGCCGTCATGGATGAGCTTGCCCGTTCGGGCTTCGCCAAGATCGCCTTGATCACGACGACGCAGGGGCAGGGGACCGATCGGTCGAGCGCGGCGCTTGCGCCGTCGGCGCCCTGAGGCGAGCGCCTGCGCCGTGTCGGCCATGGTCCTCAGCTTCGATCAGGGCTTCGACGCGAAGCTCAGGCCGGCCTGGCTGCGCCCGGCGGCGCTCGCCATCGTCGTCGCCGCGCATGCCCTGCTGCTGCTGGCGGTGCTGTGGCCGAAAGAGGCATTGGCGCCGGCCGAGACCAAGATCGAGATCAGCATCGTGCCGCAGCGATTGGCTGCCGAGCCCGCAATCGCGACGAGCGCCGTAGCATCGCCGCAACTGCCCCCGAGCGAAGCAGCGCCGGTCGATATTCGGTCGCCGGTCGACGCGATGGCGCCGAGCGATGAGATCGAGCCGGTCGAGACCAAGCCCGCGGAGCCAGCCCTTCCTCTCGAGATTGCGCCTGCGCTCGCCGAGATCAGGCCGGCCGAGCCTGCCCGTCCGCTCGAGATTGCGCCTCAGCCCGCCGAGATCGGTCTCGCGGCACCCGTTCCGACCGTCGCGCCGGAGCTGCCGCAGCCTGTCGCGTCGGCATCTGCACCACAGCCCGTTGTCCCGCAGGCGCCCCCGGTGGTGCGAGCCGTGGAGGGAACGATCCCGGTGCCCCCGACCCAGCTTGCCCCGCCCGTCGCCAAGGCGAAGGATGACGAGGCGCAACGACTGGCGGCCGAACGGCGCAGACAGCTTCAGCGCGAGAACGAGGCGGCCGAGCGCGAGGCGATCCGTCGTGAGGCCGTGAAGCGGCAAGCGGCCGAGAAGGAGCGGCAGGCAGCTGAGGATGCCAAGCGTCAAGCCGCGGAGACGGCCAAGCGCCAGGCCGAGGCGCGCCAAAGGGCCGCACAGAACGCAGCCGCCGCTTCTCGCCTGGCCTCCTTGCCACCGGTCCAGACGCCCGTCGCGACAGGGGGGCCGGCACGCAGCGCCGCCTCGCCGGCGGCCATCGGCGCTTATGGCGGCCAGGTGAAGAGCCATCTCAACGCCTATAAGCACTATCCCGAGAGCGCCCGTTCACGCGGCGCCCAGGGACGGCCGAGCGTCTCGTTCTCGCTCGACGCCTCTGGCCGTGTCACGAGCGTGTCGCTCTCTCATTCGAGCGGCCAGGCTGATCTCGACGCTGAGGCTGTGGCCATGGTGCGCCGCGCGTCGCCGTTTCCAGCCCCGCCGCCTGGCGCCAATCGCACCTTCAACGCCGGCATCGACTTCGGACTCCACTGACGGCGCTGTGGCAAATTCGTCACGCGTCATCCCTATTGCAATGTTATTGCATTCACATCGGTGAGAGGTAATGTTATGTTGTAACATACGTGGAGCGTATCCGTGCCTCTCCCGAATTGCGTTCAAGCCAAGGCGTCTCTGGTTGCGTTGAGCATCGCCGCTAATTTCGCCGTCCTCTCCCCGGTTCTCGCCCAGTCGCCGCCGACCGGCACACAGCCCGGGGTAGGGGTGACGGCGGTCCCCGCGGCACTGCCCAGCCCTCGACGAGGCACGGTGAGCGAGGCCGGCCAAGGCGAAGAGCTCGACATCAGCGTCACCGCGGCGCGGCTCGACAAGGCGCGCAACCAGATCTCGACCACGGTCGGGGCCTCGAACTACGAGATCAACAAGGAGGCGATCGACACCCAGCCGCTCGGCAACAACGCGCCGCTCAATCAGACATTGCTGCAAGCTCCTGGCGTGGCACAGGATTCTTTCGGCCAGCTGCATGTGCGCGGCGACCACGCCAATCTGCAATACCGCATCAACGGCATCATCATCCCGGAGACCATCAGCGGCTTCTCGCAATTGTTCGAGCCGCGCTTCGCCAGGCGCATCGACCTCATCACCGGGGCGCTGCCGGCCCAATACGGCTATCGCACGGCCGGCGTCGTCGAGATCGAGACCAAGAGCGGCTCGCTCGACCCGGGCGGCGAGGTCTCGTTCTATGGCGGCCAGCGGCAGACCATCTTTCCGAGCTTCTCCTACGGCGGCTCGACCGGCAAGGTCGACTACTTCATCTCCGGAAGCTATCTGCAGAACAATATCGGCATCGAGAACCCGACCCATTCCCTCAACCCGGTGAAGGATTTCACCGAGCAGGGCAAGGGCTTCGTCTATCTCTCAGGCATCATCGACGAGACGACCCGACTGAGCTTCATCTCGGGCACGGCCGTCAGCCAATTCCGCTTCCCGAACAATCCGACGGCGATGCCGAGCTTCACCGCCTACGGAGTCTCCGACTTCAACCCTTCGGGCCTGAAGCAGCAGCAATTGGAGGAATCGAACTTCAACATCGTGGCGCTGCAGAAATCGCTCGGCGACGTGAATATGCAGATCGCCTATTTCAATCGCTATAGCTTGACGCACTACTTCCCGGACCCGGTCGGCGACATCCTGTTCAACGGCGTCGCCTCCAATGTGCGGCGGGAGAATTTCGCCAACGGCGTGCAGGGCGATCTCAGCTACAAGATCGACGCCTCGCATACCTTCCGAGCAGGCGTCTTCGGCGATGTCGAGCGGGCGCGCTCGAGCAATCTCTCGACCGTCCTGCCGCTCGACGACACGGGCAGCCCGGTCGATGCGCCTTTCACCATCCCCGACAAGAGCCGCAAGATCGGCTACCTGCTCGGCGCCTACGCGCAGGATGAGTGGCGCATATGCGACCAGCTCACGGTGAATTACGGTGCCCGCTTCGACCAGATCTACCAATATCTCGACAAACACCAATTGAGCCCGCGCATCAACCTCGTCTACAAGCCGCTCGAGGGTACGACCGTGCATCTCGGCTATGCGCGCTACTTCACGCCGGCGCCGCTCGAATTGATCGCGCCCGTCACGCTCGGCAAGTTCCTGAACACCACCGGGGCTCCGAACAGCCTCACCGACAATACCGTCAAGCCCGAGCGGACCAACTACTTCGACGCCGGCATCATCCAGAAGATCGGGCCCGATCTGCAGATCGGTGTCGATGGCTACTTCAAGCGCGCCAACGACTTGATCGACGAAGGGCAGTTCGGCACGGCGCTGGTGTTTTCGCCCTTCAACTACCAGCATGCCAAGATCTACGGGGCCGAGCTCACCGCCTCCTATCAGATGGACAATCTGTCGCTCTATGGAAACTTCGCCTATTCGCGTGCCCAGGGGAAGAACATCATCTCGAGCCAGTTCCTCATCGACCCGACGGTGCTCGCCTACAGCATGTCGAACTATATCTATCTCGACCATGACCAGCGCTTCACCATCTCTGGCGGCGCCTCTTATCGCTGGGGTGACACCACATTCACGGCCGACGTGATCTCGGGATCGGGGCTGAGAAAGGGCTTCGCGAACACGGAACGCGGTCCGAACTATGTGCAGGTCAATACCGGCATCAAGCATGAATTCACGGCGCCCGGCATGGGCACGGTGACGGCGCGCTTGGACGTGATCAACCTGACCGACCGCAAATACGAGCTGCGCGATGGCAGCGGCGTCGGGGTCGGCGCGCCGCAATTCGGTCCGAGGCGGACGATCCTCGCCGGCATCTCGAAGAGCTTTTGAGGAGGCTCGCCGGTCCTCGCTCCGCCGCGTGCTTGTCCTTCTCGCGCTCGCGAGACCGTTATGGAAGTCGCATTCGCCGTCCAACCGCTTGTCCGCTTACTCCCGCGCAAGCGAGAATCTAGACTTTCCACTTGTTTTTTGGCAGGGCTGGGTTCCCGCCTTCGCGGAAACGAGCGGAGAGGGTGATAGCGGCCCGCCCTGCGCAGACATGGCGCTGAGGGTCAGGCTGGGCTAACTTCTCCCCGGCATTCGCCGCCCATCCGGAGGCGGCGGATGACGACGAGGTGTCGTCTTGCTCGACCAACGAACCGTGTTGGAACCGGCGGACCAGCCGCGAGACCGAAGCTTGGCCGAGGCGGCCCGCGTCCGCACCTCGCTGGCGCTGGTGGGGCTCGCGAGCTTGGCTGCGTGCCTTGCCCTGTTCGCCGCGATTTTTCAGCGCGCCGACGTGCTTCTCGTGCGCTACGACATCGATCCGGTCTTCATCAGGCTGGCCGGTGCCTCCCTCGCGATCCTGGCTGGAGCATTTCTCGCCTCGGCGCTCGCGGCGCAGCTGCGTTTGTCGGGGAGGCGCGGGCCGTTGCCGGCGCGGGCCGATGAAGGCGAGCCGCCGCACGACGGTGCCCGGAAATGGCGCTTGGCGACGGCTGTTGCGGCCGCGCGAGGGATGCTGACGCGCCTCGATCGCGTTCGCTCGCCGGGCAGCGGCCTGCAAGCGCTGGCGATGATCCTCGGCGCCGGAGCCGCGATCGTCGCCCTCACCAGGGACTGGCCGATGATCGCGGAGGGCCGGCCTCCCGACAGCGTCTTCTTGGCGCGCGGCGCCGTCGCCCTGGTCGCGGGTTTTCCGCTGCTCTTGGCCGAACGCGCCTATGCGGGGTTTGCCGGTTGGCGGCTTCCGGAGGCGCATTCCCTGCAGCGTCTGTTGCGGGCGGCTCTCCTGACTTTCGTCGGCGAAGGGGTCGCCTCGCTGCTCGAGGGTTACGGGCTGTCCGTGACAAGCTTCGTGGAGCCGCTACTGCACCTGCTGCTTATCGCCATAGCCGGCGAGCTCGCCCTGCGGGCGATTGCGGTCTTCTTCCAGCCGAGAGCCGAGCCGGCGACGGCGCGCGCCTGCGTCTCGAGCTCGATCGCGGCCCTCCTGACGCCCGACGCCGCCTCGCGAGCTTCCTGGCGGCAATCTCTCGAGGAACAACTGGGCGTCGATTTGTCGCGCAGCTGGGCGCTGCAATTCCTGCGCTCGGCGATCGTTCCAGTGCTGCTCGCGTTGCTGATCATCGCCTGGAGCCTGACGGGGGTGACCATTCTCGGCGCCGACCAACGTGGCATCTATGAACGCTTGGGACGGCCGGTCGCCGTACTGCGGCCGGGGCTGCATATCGGCCTACCCTGGCCGCTCGGGATCGTGCGGCGGGTGGATTTCGGCGTGATCCACGCGCTGTCGCTCGGCAATCCGCTGGTCGAGCTGATGTCGGCGCTGCCCGGTCAGGAGATGGTCGGCGTCGAGGCTGCCGCGCCGCCGAGCGCCGACCGGCTCTGGGACGAGAGCCACCCGACGGAGACGAGCTATCTGATCGCGAGCGACGCTGCCGGTCGCTCTGCCTTCCAGATCGTCGACGTCGATGTGAAGCTCGTCTGGCGCGTCGGGCTCGGCGACGAAGCGGCGCTGGCGAGCGCCTACCGGGCCGCCGAGCCGCAGGCCTTCTTGCGAGCCTTCGCGGGCCGGCTGCTGGCGCGCTATTTCTCGACGCGCACCCTGCTCGGCGCCTTGGGCGAGAAGCGCGAAGGCTTGTCGGAGGAGCTGCGGCAGAACCTGCAAGCGGCGCTCGACGGCGCGAGCACCGGGATCGAGCTCGTCGCCGTGGTGGTCGAGGCCATCCATCCCCCTGCCAAGGCCGCCGACAGCTATCACGAGGTGCAAGCGGCGCGGATCAGATCCGAAGCCATGATCTCGGAGGCGAGGCGGCGAGCCATCGGGGTGATGAGCGAGGCCGAGCGCGGCGCCGCCCAGAAGATCGCCAGCGCCCAGGCGGCGGCGGTCGAACGGGTCACCCTGGCGCAATCCGATGCCCTGCGTTTCGCGACCGACGAGCATGCCTATGTGGCGGCCGGATCGCCTTATCTGTTCGAGCGCTATCTCGCCGCCATCACGCGCGATTTCGCGAGCGCCCCGATCACGCTCCTCGACCACCGCATCGCGGCGGCCGGCGGGGAGACCATCATCGATCTGCGCAGCTTCCGCGCCATCGCACCACCATCCGTTCCCGACGAGGATATCGGCGAGAAGGAGCCGAACAAATGACGCATGCTCACCAACACCATGGATTTGGGCATCATGACCATCATCATCATGACGATGCGGCCCCCATCCGCACGAACCCCTTGGCGACGGCGGCCCGGTTCGGCGTCGCCGGGCTCGTCGCGGCCGCCGCCCTGCTCGCCGCCTGCTCGGTGCTGGTCACCGCTGGCGATGCGCTCGTCGTCAGCCGCTTCGGCGATCCCGTCAGGGTGCTGATCGAGCCCGGCCTCGGATGGAAGCTGCCGCCTCCCTTCGAGACCACCTTGCCGGTCGATCTGCGCCTCAAGACGACGTCGAGCGGCCTGCAAGATGTCGGCACCAAGGACGGTCTGCGCATTCTGGTGCAGGCCTATGTCGCCTGGCGGGTCGAGGCGGACCCCGATCACATCCGCCAATATCTGCGCGCCGTGCGCAACCAACCGACCGAGGCCGCGGGCCAGATCCGCACTTTCCTCGGATCCGCGCTCGAGATCACCGTATCCAGTTTCGAGCTCGCGAGCCTGATCAACACCGATCCGGGCCGCGTCGAGATCGGCGCGCTGGAGCAGCGCCTCTCGGCGCAGCTCGACAAGCAACTGCTCGACACCTACGGCATCAGCGTGCAGCAGATCGGCATCGAGCGCCTGACGCTCCCCGTTCGACCGCTCGACGCCACGGTGTCGCGCATGGCGGCCGAGCGAGCCACCGCCGCGGCCGCGCAGATGGCCGAAGGCCAACGCAAGGCCGCCGAGATCAGCTCGAATGCCGAGCGCGATTCGCGCATCCTCATCGCCAATGCGACGGCGGAGGCCGCCGGCATCGAAGCCAAATCCAGGGAGGAAGCGGCCGGCATCTACAGCCAGGCGTTCAACACCGATCCGAAGCTTTACACGCTGCTGCGCTCGCTCGACACGCTCGACCGCATCTCGAACCCCAACACCCGCATCTTCCTGCGCACCGATGCCGCGCCGTTCCGCGTGCTGATCGACGGGCCGCAGATGCCGAGCTGGGCACTGTCCCCGGCGCCTGCCCAATGACGGCCATGGGAGAACCGCTGCTCGACCGGGTCCCCGAGCCGAAAGGGGCCTGGGCGCAATCGCTGCAGATCGTCTTCCGCGTGGTGTTCATCGGCATGCTGGCGCTCGCGGCGCTCTGGTGCATCAGCAATATCCGCCAGATACCGGCCCAGAGCCGCGCCGTGGTGCTTCGTTTCGGGGAGTTCGATCGGGTGAAGGACGCCGGCCTCCTGATCGCCTGGCCCCGTCCGATCGAGCAAGTCACCATCATCCCGGCGCGCGACACGCAGATCAGGCTCAGCAGCGCCAACGATCCCCGCCCAGCCCCCAACAACAATCTCGGCCTGAGGAACGATGCGGCTGCCCGGTCGAATAGCGACTTTTTCCTGACCGGTGACGGCGGCGTCGTGCATCTCGACGCCCACATCTACTACCAGATCACCGATCCGCGGGCCTATGTGCTCGCCGCCATGCATGTCGAGCCGGCGCTGTTTCGCATTTACGAGAGCTCGGCGGTGTCGCTGATCGCCTCGCGCGAGCTCGACGACATCATGGTTGCGCGTCCGGAGCGGCCGGCCGAGGAAGCGAGCCGCGCGGCGGGGAAGCGCCAACAGCTCCATCTCGATCTCCTGACAGCGATGAACCGCCGGCTCGCGGAGCTCGCCGACCGCAAGGCCGGGCTCGGCGTCGAGATCAGTCGCATCGATCTCTCCGCGGCCCTGCGCTCGCGGGCGGCCGAGGCCTATAACGATGTGCTGACCTCGATTCAGGGCGCCGATCAGCGCATCGCCGAGGCGCGCACCGGCGCCGAGCGCAGCGATCAACAAGCCGCGCAGCGCCATGACCAGATCATCGTGGGAGCAAGAGCCGCCGCCGCCGAGCGGCTGAGCCAGGCGACCAGCCAGACGGCCGAGGTCGCGGCTCTCGCGGAGGAGATGAAGACCTCGTCGCGCGAGGCCTTGCTGACGCAAGTGTTCAACGAGCGGATCGGCCCCATCATGAAGAAAGTCGGTCAAGTCACGGCCATCGACCCGCGCAACGCCACGCGCCTCGTCATCCCGGGGGGAGAGCAATGAGCGCGACCACGCTTGCCCCCGCCCCTGAGAGGACCGCGCCACAGAGCATGCTCAGCCGCGCCGAGCGCTGGTCGCTGGCGATGCGCGTCACGCTCGCCCTGTTGGCCGGAGGGCTCCTGCTCATCGCCATCTTCTGGGAGGCCGTCTTCCCCGACGAGACCGCGCTCGGCAATCTCGTGGCGGGCTTGGCAGCCGCTCTCGTCGCCATTCCGGTCGTGACCGCCGCCTGGCACAGCCTGCGCCATCCGAGCCTGCATGGCGTCACCGATCAGCTCATCGCCATGGCGCTCGCCGCAGCCTGGGCCACCGGGGAGCTGATGACGGCCGCCATCCTGCCGATCGTGATGATCGTCGGCCATGTGCTCGAGGAGCGCAGCCTGATCGGTTCGCAGGAGGCGATCCGCTCGCTCAACCGATTGACGAAAGTGGGAGCCCGCCGCCGCGGGCGGGATGGCGCGATCGAGGAGGCTGCGGCCGAGGATCTGCGTCCGGGCGACATGGTCGAATTATGGGCCGGCGATCGCGTTCCCACGGACGGCCTGGTGCGCGAGGGCGCCTCCTCGGTCGATCTCGCATCGATCACCGGGGAATCGGTGCCGGTCGAAATCGCGGCGGGCGACGGCGTCTTCGCCGGCAGCATCAACTTGCAGGGGCGTCTCGTCGTCGAGGTGACGCGCACCGGCGAGGAGACGACGCTCGGGCGGGTGGTGGCGCTGATGCAGACCGCCGAACGGGCGAAACCGCCGGTCACGCGGCTGCTGGAACGCCATGCGGGCCGCTACACGGTGTTCGTGCTCCTGTTGGCGGCGGGCACCTGGTTCGCGACCAACAACACCGATGCGATGCTCGCCGTGCTCGTCGCCTCGTGTCCTTGCGCCTTGGTGCTTGCGGCGCCGGCGACCGCGGTCGCCGCCGTGGCCGTGGCGGCGCGGCACGGCATTCTCATCAAAGGCGTGGGCTTTCTCGAGCAGCTCGCCGATGTCACCTCGGTGATCTTCGACAAGACCGGCACCGTCACGCTCGGCCGTCTCGCAATCGCCGGAATCTTGCCGGCGCCCGGCGTGAGCGAGGATGATCTCCTGCGGATCGCCGCCGCCCTGGGGGCTGCGAGCACGCACCCGGTCAGCAGGACGCTCGCCGGCGCCGTGCCGGCGGCCGAGCGCCGCCCGATATCTGGGCTGCGCGAGCTGCAAGGGCTCGGCGTTACGGGCCTCGCCGGCAGCCGTCGGGTGGCGCTCGGCCGGCAGGAGCTGTTGACGAAGCTCGGCGTCGCTTGCCCCAGCCCGCCCGCTCATGACGGGCCGGCGGTCGCGGTGGCGCTCGACGATCGGTTCCTCGGCTGGATCCTGCTCGCCGACGAGCCGCGACCCGAAGCCTTCGCCGTCATCGCCGAGCTGCGCAGGCTCGGCCTCGATCGCCCGCTCTTGCTCACCGGCGATCGCGCCGGCGTGGCGCGGCGGGTTGCCGAGCAGATAGGCGTCGCGGATGTCCAAGCCGAAGCCTTGCCGGAAGACAAGCTGGCGCGCGTTCTCGCTGAAATCCGGGCCGGTTATCGCCCGCTGGTGATCGGAGACGGGATCAATGATTCGCTGGCGCTGAAAGCCGGGGCCGTCGGCATGGCGCTCGGCGCCCAAGGAGCCGATATCGCGGCGGCCTCAGCCGATATCGTGCTCGTCGCCAATGATCTGCGCCGCGTGCCCACTTGCATTCGGCTCAGTCGGCGGTGCCGCTCGACGCTCGCCGTCAATGTGGCGCTCGGCCTCGGCTGGACGCTTGCGGTGATCGCGGCCGCCGCCATGGGAGCGCTCGGCCCGAACGGTGCGCTGGTCGCGGCGGTGCTGCACAATCTCGGCACCTTCGCCGTGCTCGCCAATGCCGGCCGCCTGCTGCGCTTCGACGAAACGAGGACGACGAGCCGCGACGCCGGCGCGCCTTCCGATTCCGCCGCAGATGCCCGGCTGGCCCCCGATCAAACCATCGGCCGCTCGATCACGCCATAGATGGCGTAGCCGCGAAAACGGCTCGCCGATCGAGCGCGCAGGCCGCGCGAATTCGCCAGTCCGGCGAGCTCGGCCGCAAGCGTCAGGCGCGGCGTCACGTGGAATATCGCCAGCCAGCGATTGAGGGCGAAGCGGAATGGGGCAGGCAACCCCGCTTGATCGCCGAAATCGACGACATGCAGCGAGCCGCCGGGCGCCAAGTGCTCGGCCGCCCGCGCCAGAACCTCCCGCCAGGGCGGGATCATCGACAGCGCATAGGAGATGACGATGCGATCGAAGGAGGCGCGTCCGAACAGCGCGGTCGGATCGAAGCGGGTGGCATCGGCTTGCGCCAGTTGGATGCGGCCGGCGAGACCGGCGCGGCGCGTCGAGTGGCGCGCCGTCTCGAGCATCTCGGCCGAGATGTCGAGGCCGCAGCACCGCACGCCGGGATAGGCTCCGGCGAGCTTCACGAGGTTGCGGCCCGTGCCGCAGCCGATCTCGAGCACGCTGCCGCCTCTCGGCGGCGACAGCTTGGCGATCAGCTCGTCGCGCCCGAGGAGATAGAATTTGCGGCTCGCATCGTAGACATGGCGCTGCCGGCGATAGATGCGATCCATCAAGGCGCCGGCTTCGCTCATCGAGAACGGTCCGCAAGCCGATAGAGATGGAAGGCGCCGTAGATCGAGGAGCGGTCGCGCTCGCCGAGCTCGCGCGAGCTCGCGTGATCATAGCTCCAGGCGTCGAGGATTCGCGCCGGCAGCCGACCGGGCAGCAGGCGCTCATCGGCCGCGGTGCGAAAGATGACGCGAGCGCCCGCTCGGGCAGTGCGCGTGATCTCGCGCCACAGCGCGGTCAAGTCGGCATCGTTCATCCAGTCCTGCGCATCGAGCAAGACGTAACAGTCGACGCTGTCGGCCGGGCTCTGCGCCAGGAAGTCGGTCAGCGAGCGCTGTTCGAGGCCCACTCGAGCGGCGCGCTCGCGCAGGGTCTCGAAGTTTTGCCGTTGCAGATAGGGCGGAAGCGCAGCGTCGCCCGTCATCGCGTAGCCACGCCCGAAGGCCTGCCAGGCGAAATAGTTGGTCTTGATGTCGAAGCCGCAGGCGAGCCGCTCGAGCCGCTGGCGCAGCACGGCCGCGATGCCGTCGGGGAGATCCTTCGAGAGGCTGTGATATTGCGAGGGCGGAATGCCGAGGCCGTATAGCGAGGCGGGTTGTCGGATGAGCCAGCGCAGCAAGGCCTTGTCGAAGATCGGCGCGAGATGCTTGTCGAAGAGGATGCGCTGCTCCGGCAGACCCTTCGCCCTGAGCACCGCCTTCGGGTCGCAGCCATAGGCGCGCGCCAGCAGATGCCCCGCGCCGATGAACTTGCCGAGTAGTCCGTGCCGATAGAAATTATCGGCGAATGCCCCGATGCGCCGCCGCCCGTTGAGCCGCCGCGCTTCCCAATAGGCACGCGAGATGGGGTCGAGATGCGGCTTGATATGGGTGTCGTAGGCAAGGACATTGTCGCGCGACCGGGCTGCGCCGAAGAAGCGCAGAAAACTCTGGTAATCGGGTAGATGGCGCAGCGCCACGAGCTTCAGATGGCCGAGCGCGATATGGGCGCCGTTCAGATCGACCGCGCTGATGCGGCGAGGATTGGCCGTCAGATACGACAAGACGTTGCAACTGCCGGAGGCGATGGCGACGATATGGTCGTCGGGGCGGATGTCGAGCGCCGCCATATCGACGACCGGATCCTCCCAAATCTGTGGATAGACGAGCCCGCGGAACGCGAGAGTGAACATGCGCTCCAAGACGCCGGCGCGCGAGAACGCCTTGCTGCGATGCACCGCAGTGTTCAGCCCGACGGCGGTTGCACGTCGCACAGCCCTTGCCGATTGCGTCACCCGACCTCCCGCCTCAACGCTGCCAGTCAACCGGCGTTAGGCGAGTCGCATGACGATTACGTGACTAGGGTGGTGGAGCGCTCCGTGCTTCAGCGCTTGGCGCAAGCCAATACCACGACCGTGCCCTCGCAGCTCGCGCCCGTCATGCCTTGCAGAGTGACAGGAGACGAGGTCCCGGCCGAAGCGGGCGCGCAATAGGCGCTGACCATGATCTCGTCGGCGTTGCAAGTTGCGCTCGCCTTATCGCTGAGGACGCGCAAAGCGGAAGCAGCAGGGCCAGGATCGCCCTTGTCGCCTTTCGGTCCGGCCGGCCCTTGCAGACCTTGCGGACCCTGTGGCCCATCCGAGCCCGCGGTCCCCTGCGCCCCTGCGGCGCCTGGGGGTCCTTGCGGTCCGGTCGGACCTTGCGCGCCTGCGGGCCCCGGTACGCCGGCCGGCCCCGGTCCGCCCGCCGGCCCTAACGCACCCTGCAAGCCTGGGGATCCTTGCGGCCCGGCCGGGCCCGCCGGGCCGGCTGGACCTTGAGGCCCTTGCGCACCCACCGTACCTGCCGGTCCCGCAGGCCCCGGCGATTTGTCGCATGAGGCCAGGGCGAGGAGGGCGATGATGGACAGTCCACAGGCCAAGACGCGCATGATGCGGCTCTCTCGATCGAGGCATAATCGTAACCAACAGCCTAGTCCGCGAGCTTGCCTGTGCGCAAGTGGGCGCGGTGCCAAATTCTGAGCGTGGTGCCGCGGCTACGCATTCTTGCCGACCGCTTCGTGGATAACTTGGCAAGATCTAGCGGCCGCGTTGCTGGGCGCGGCTCAAGCTCCATGGCGCAGTTGGCCATCGACGCACGCGATTGACTTAGTCCAAAATCACCCTATCGCCAAGTCAAGGAACGGATGGGCGAGCCGTTGCGCCTCTTGCGCGCGAAGAGGCGAGCGCGCTCGAAGCGGCGCCGTCCCGGCCCGCCACGACCGAAGCGGCAGAGTGACGAGAACGATATGAGCAAGGCGAGGCTGGCGAATATCGATGTGGAGCGTTTGCGGACCCATCACCTCTTGATGCACCGCATTCGGGCGCTGGAGGAGGTGGCGCTGGGCGCGCTCGCCGACAAGCAGGTGCTCGGCGCCATCCATCCGTCGATCGGCCAGGAGGCGGTGGCGGCGGGTGTGATTGCCCATCTTACGAAGCGCGACCTCTTGCTCTCGACCCATCGGGGCCATGGACATACGCTCGCCAAGGGCGCCTCCTCGACCGCGATGTTCCGTGAGCTGCTCGGCAAGGTCGGCGGCACTTGCGGAGGCAAGGGCGGCTCGATGCACATCGCCGATTTCAGCGTCGGGATGCTCGGCGCGAACGGCGTGGTGGCCGCGAATATCGTGATCGCCGCGGGCGCCGCGCATGCCGTGAAGCTCAAGCGCGAGGACCGCATCGTCATCTGCTTCTTCGGCGACGGTGCGGCCAATCGCGGCCCTTTCCTCGAAGGGCTCAACTGGGCGGCCGTGTTCAAACTGCCGGTGCTGTTCGTCTGCGAGGATAACGGCTATGCGGCGACCACGAAGACCCGCGGCATGACGGCGGGTCCGGGCGTTTCCGATCGGGCGCGTGCGCTCGGCGTGCCGGCGACCGAGGTCCACGGCAATGACGTGATGGCGGTCGATCAGGCGGTGGCCGACCTGGTGCGCGCCGTGAGGGCAGGGGAGGGACCGCGCTTCCTGCACGCCGAGACCTACCGCATCACCGGCCATACGGGGGCTGATCCCGCGACCTATCGGCCCAAGGGCGAGGTCGAGGCGCAGAAGGCCAACGACCCGATCCTGCGCGCCCGCGAGTTGCTGATGGCCTCGGGGGTGCATGCCGTGGCGCTCGACGCGGACAAGCAAGCTGCGCTCGCCGAAATGGAAGCAGCCTATGCGAGCGCCCGCGGCGCGCCTTTCCCTCCGGCCGAGGCGGCGTTTGCGGATGTCCAGGACTTCGGCTCGCCGCTGGTGGAGCCGTTCTGATGCGGATGTCCTATCTCGATGCCGGCCGCCTGGCGCTCGAAGAGGAGATGCGCCGCGATCAAACGGTTTGGGCGGTCGGGGAGGATCTCGGGCGCGGCGGCGTCTTCGGTCAATATCGCGGCTTGGCGGAAATCTTCGGCAGTGAACGTATCTCGGACGCTCCGATCTCGGAGGCCGCGATCCTCGGCGCCTGCGTCGGGGCGGCGATGATGGGGACGCGCCCCGTCGTCGAGATGCGCTTCTCCGATTTCGCGCTCTGCGCCATGGACGAGCTCGTGAACCAGGCGGCGAAGGCGAGGTTCATGTTCGGCGGCCAGGCCCGCGTGCCCCTGGTGGTGCGCGAGCCGATCGGCATGTGGCGATCCTCCGCCGCCCAGCATTCGCAATCGCTCGAGGCCTGGTATGCCCATGTGCCGGGCCTCGTCGTGGTCTGCCCCGCGACCCCTGCCGACAATAAGGGGCTGCTCAAATTCGCCATCCGCTGCGACGACCCGGTCGTCTACATGGAACATAAGAATCTCTGGGGGCTCGAGGACGAGGTGCCGGAGGATCCGGATTTCACGGTGCCCTTCGGACAAGCTCGCATGGTGCGTAAGGGCCGCGATCTCACCATCGTCTCCTGGTCGAGCCAGGTGCATGTGGCGGCGCGCGCCGCCGAGGCGCTGGCAAAGGATGGGATCGAGATCGAGCTGATCGATCTGCGCACGATCTGGCCTTGGGACAAGCGCCGGGTCTTGCGCAGCGTATCCAAGACCAAGCGGCTTCTGGTGGTCCATGAGGCCGTTTCAGTCGGCGGCTTCGGCGCCGAGATCGTGGCGACCGTCGCCGAGAAGCTCGACGGTTCGGCTGCCGTCCGGCGTCTCGGAGCGCCGCGCGTCCCGATCGGCTACGCGCCGTCCCTCGAGGACGCGGCGAGGGTTTCGGAGGCGGCGATCGTCGCCGCGGCACGCGAGATGGCCCTTGACGAGCGGCGAAAGGGAGCCCGGCCATGAGCGCGAACGAAATGACCGGCGGCGAAGCGCTCGCCCGCATGATCAAGGGCTTCCATGGCGGGCCGATGTTCGGCATGGGCGGTTTCCAGCTCCTGCCATTCTATGATGCGGCGCGCCGGCTCGGCCTCGATCACCACCTGATCAACGACGAGCGCGCCGGCGTGTTCGCGGCCGATGCCTACGCCAAGGTGTCGGGGCGGGTGGGCCTCGCCGATGCCACGCTGGGCCCTGGAGCGACCAACCTCGTCACCGGGCTCGTCGAGGCGCTGAATGCCGGCACGCCGCTCGTGGTGCTGGTCGGCGACGCGCATCGCGAGCATGCCTTCAAGAACATGACGCAGGAGGCGCGCCAGACCGAGATCCTGCGGCCCGCCGTCAAGGAGCTGATCCGCGTCGAGGCGGTTTCGCGCATCCCGGAGCTGATGCGCCGCGCCTTCGCGGTCGCAACCGCCGGGCGGCCGGGGCCGGTGGTGGTCGATGTGCCGGAAGATATCTGCCACGGCACCTTCGGCTTCGCCGATGACGACTTCAGGACCGACCCGACGCATGAGGCTGCCCCGTCATTGCGCTGCCGTCCGGACGCCGGCGCCATCGAGCGCGCCGCCGCCCTTCTCGCCGCCGCCGAACGACCCTTGGCGCTCGCCGGCGGCGGGGTGCATCTTTCGGGCGCCGCAGGGGCGCTGACCGCCTTCGCCCGCGCTTTCGGCATCCCGGTCGCGCATACCATCAGCGGCAAGGGCGCGATTGCCTGCGTCGATCCCTTGAGCGCTGGGCTGTTCGGCCGTTATGACCGCATCGCCAACAGGCTGATCGAGGAGGCGGATGCCCTTCTCGTCATCGGTTGCAAGCTAGGCGAGATCGCGACCAAGCGCTATACGGTCCCCCCGCGCGGCAAGCGCATCATCCATCTCGAGATCGTCGCAGAGGAGATCGGGCGCACGGTCGAGCCCGAAGTCGCGCTCTGGGGCGATGCTCTCTCCGGCATCGAGGATCTGCACACCGCGCTCTCGGGCGACGCCCGAACCATCCTCGCACGCCATCGCGACCATTGCGGCGAGGCCGCGCGCCGTATGGCGGCCTGGCGAGAGAGCGTCAAGGATCGCTATGCCTCGCCAGAGGTTCCGGTGAACATGGGCCGCATCATGGGCGAGTTGAACCTCGCCATGCCGGATGACGGCCTGCTGATCGCCGATGGCGGTTTCGCCGCCCATTGGGGCGGGCTCCTCTACGACACCAAGCGGGCAGGACGCGGCTTCGTGCCGGATCGCGGCTTTGCCTCGATCGGCTACGGGCTGCCGGGCGCCATGGGGGCGGCGCTCGCCGCGCCTGGGCGCAAGGTAGTGAGCCTCACCGGCGATGGCGGCTTCAACATGATGCTCGGCGAGATGGAGACGGCGCGCCGCATGCAGCTCGATTTCACGATCGTCGTCGTCAACAACGCGGCCTCGGGCTATGTGAAGGCGCTGCAGCATCTGATGTACGGCGCGGGCGCCTATCACGCCTCAGACCTCGCGGAGACGAATTACGCGAATGTCGCGGCCGCGCTCGGCTGCACGGGCATCCGCGTCGAGGAGCCGGACGCCTTCGGGCCTGCCCTGCGGGAGGCGTTTCGCACGAGGGGCCCGGTGGTGATCGACACCGTCGTCACGCGCGATCCCGCGAAGATGCTGCCGGCCGCCGACAACCGTGCGGTCCAGGTGAAGAAGGGGGACCGTGTCGCCTGAAAAGCCGGAAATGACAAAGCCGATCGGCTCGGGCTTGACTATCCATCGATACTGAGCGTCAACGCCAATGAGATCAAAGCGAGATCAACGAGGAGGAACCACCATGGTGAAGATGACGAGGCGCGGCCTCATGGCGGCAGTGCCGGGCGCTGCTGCAGGCGTCACGCTGTTTCGGATCGGAGGAGCGCGGGCCGCCGAGTTCTCCTACAAATTCGCCACGAACCTCGCCGGCGACCATCCGCTCAACGTGCGCGCCAAGGAGGCGATCGACCGCATCCGCCAGGAATCGGGCGGACGGCTCGATATCCAGCTCTTCCCGAACAACCAGCTCGGCTCCGATACCGATACGCTCAGCCAGCTGCGCTCCGGCGGCGTCGAGCTGTTCACGCTGTCGGGTCTCATTCTCTCGACCCTCGTCCCGATCGCCTCGATCAACGGCATCGGCTTCGCCTTCCCGGACTATCCGGCGGTGTGGAAGGCGATGGACGGAGATCTCGGCAGCTTCATCCGCGCCGCGATCGCCAAATCCGGCCTCGTGGCGCTCGAGCATATCTGGGACAACGGCTTCCGCCATATCAGCTCCTCGACGAAGCCGATCCTCACGCCCGCCGATCTCGAAGGCTACAAGATCCGCGTGCCGGTCTCGCCGCTCTGGACCTCGATGTTCAAGGCGTTCGGGGCTTCGCCGATCTCGATCAACGCCAATGAAATGTATTCCGCATTGCAGACCAAGATCGCCGAAGGCCAGGAGAATCCTCTCGCGGCCATCTGGACCATGCGTGTCTACGAAGTGCAGAAATACATCTCGCTGACCGGCCATATGTGGGACGGCTATTGGCTGCTCGCCAACGGCAAGGCCTGGCAGGCGCTGCCGGACGATCTGCGCGCGCTCGCCACCAAGCATCTGAACGCCTCGGCGCTCGACCAGCGAGCCGATCTCGAAAAGCTGAATATCAGCCTGCAAAAGGACCTCGAAGGCAGGGGCATCGAGTTCAAGACCGTCGACAAGGAGCCTTTCCGCCAGAAGCTGCGTCAGGCCGGCTTCTTCACGGAATGGAAAGGCAAATACGGAGACGAAGCCTGGTCGGTGCTCGAGAAATTCACCGGCAAGATCGCGTGATCAAACGCCTCGAAGGCCGCGTCGCCGTCGTCTTCGGCGCCGGGTCGTCGGGGCCGGGCTGGGGCAACGGCAAGGCGGCGGCGGCACTTTACGCGCGCGAAGGCGCCCGTGTCATCGCCGTCGATCGCGATCGCGGCGCGGCGGAGGAGACCGCCGCCATCATCGCTTCGGAAGGCAATGAGGCCGTCGCACTCGAAGCCGATGTGACGCGCTCCGCCGATATCGCCGCCACGACGGCCGAGGCGACGCGGCGATACGGGCGCATCGACATCCTGCACAACAATGTCGGGATCACCGAGATGGGCGATCCGATCGAGGCGTCCGAGGAAAGCTGGGATCGCGTGATGGCCGTCAACCTCAAGAGCGTGTTCCTCACCTGCAAGCATGTCTTGCCGGTGATGAAGGCGCAGCGGAAGGGTGCGATCGTCAACATCTCCTCGCTCGCCGCGGTGACGGTGAACCCCTATCCCTATTTCTCCTACTACGCCTCGAAATCGGGGCTCAACCACCTGACGCGGGCGCTCGCGGTGCGCTATGCGCCCTTCGGCATCCGCGCCAATGCCATCATGCCGGGCGTCATGGACACGCCGCTGATCTACCGGCAGATCGCCGGCCAATATGCGGACGCCGAGGCGATGGTGAAGGCGCGGCATGCGATGAGCCCCATGGGATTCATGGGCGATGCCTTCGATGTGGCGCGCGCCGCGCTGTTCCTCGCCTCGGATGAGGCGCGCTACATCACCGGCGTTTGCCTCGCGGTCGATGGCGGGCTCGGCTGCAAGATCTAGGGGCGGTGCCTGAGATGGAGATGAAGGAGATCCGCGTCGTCGAGGCCGATGAGCTGATCGTTTCGAGGCCTCGAGGCGGCGTTCCGCGCAGCGCCGCCGCGGTTGCGATCGATGCCGTCGACGCCGGGATCGGGCGCCTCGTCGAGACTCTTGCGGGGGGTTTGGTCGCCGTCGAGACGCTGATCCTCTTCGCCGGCGTTGTCTCGCGCTACGTCTTCCACCAGCCATTGACCTGGTCGGACGAGCTCGCCTCGATCCTGTTCCTGTGGCTCGCCATGCTCGGAGCGGTCGTCGCCTATCGGCGCGTCGAGCATATGCGCATGGGCGCCTTGATCGATAAGGCCCGGCCGCGCCGCCGCGCCTTCTTCGAGGCCTTGGCATTGTGCGTCGGGCTCGCTTTCCTCGGCTTCGTCCTGCAGCCGGCCATCGAATACGCGATCGATGAAGCGGCGGTGGTGACGCCGGCGCTCGAGATTCCGACCATCTGGCGCGCCGCCGCTCTGCCGGTCGGCATTGCGCTCATGCTCATCCTCGGCCTTAAGCGGATCGGGCAGGCCTTGCGCATCGCCGACATCGCACTGGCGATCGGCACGATCCTGGCGATCGGCGGCGCATTGATGCTCGCTGGCCCGCTGCTGACGGCGATCGGCAATTACAAGCTCGTCGTGTTCTTCGTGCTCTTGACGGGCGGTGCCGTGCTTGCCGGCATCCCGATCGCCTTCGCTTTCGGCATCGGCACCTTTGCCTTCCTCGCCCTGACGACCAGGACCCCGATGACCGTCGTCGTCGGCAGGCTGGACGAAGGCATGTCGCACATCATCCTGCTCGCCGTGCCGCTCTTCGTCTTCCTCGGCCTGCTGATCGAGATCGCCGGGCTCGCACGCCATATGGTCGGCTTCCTCGCGAGCCTGATCGGGCATGTGCGCGGGGGCCTGCACTATGTGCTGCTCGGCGCCATGTATCTCGTCTCCGGCATTTCCGGCGCCAAGGCCGCCGACATGGCGGCGGTGGCGCCAGTGCTCTTTCCCGAGATGAAAGCGCGGGGCGCCAAGGGCGGCGATCTCGTGGCGCTGCTTGCGGCGACCGGGGCCCAGACCGAGACCATTCCTCCGAGCCTCGTCCTGATCACCATCGGTTCAGTCACCGGCGTCTCGATCTCGGCCATGTTCACGGGCGGCTTGCTGCCGGGCGCAGTGCTCGCCGTGATGCTCGCCAGCGTCGTCTGGTGGCGTCACCGCGGAGATCTCGTCAGCGCCGCGCCGCGGGCGAGTGGCGGCGAAATCCTCCGCCTCTGCACCGCCGCCTTACCAGGCTTGATCCTGCCGTTCGTGATCCGCGCGGCCGTCGTCGAAGGGGTGGCGACCGCGACCGAGGTCTCGACCATCGGCGTGATGTACGGCCTCGTCTACGCGGCCGTCGCGAGCTTGATCTTTCGCGAGAAGATCGCCTGGGCCCGCATCTGGCCGGCCCTCGTCGACACGGCGGCCCTGTCGGGCGCAATCCTCCTCATCATTGGGACCGCGACCGGCATGGCCTGGGCGCTGACCCAGTCGGGCTTCTCGCGCACGCTCGCGGAGGTGATGACCGGGCTGCCGGGCGGGTCCTCGACCTTCATGGCCGCATCGATCGCAGCCTTCATGATGCTGGGCTCGGTGCTCGAAGGCATCCCGGCGATCGTGCTGTTCGGGCCGCTGCTGTTCCCGATCGCGCGGACCGTTGGCATCCACGAGGTGCACTACGCCATGGTGGTGATCCTCGCCATGGGCATCGGCCTGTTCGCGCCGCCCTTCGGGGTCGGCTACTACACGGCCTGCGCCATCGGCCGGGTCGATCCGGCTGAGGGCTTGCGCGCCATCTGGCCCTATATGCTGTCGCTCCTGCTCGGCCTGATCCTGGTTGCCGCGATACCGTGGATCTCCATCGGGTTCCTGCGTTGAGCTTGATGTCTCGGCGCGCCCGGACTACCTCTTCGACATGGCCCTCGTCCTCGATCTCATCAACCGCGATCCGCGGCCGCGACATCCCGAGAAGGCCAATCGGCCCGATCAACCCGTGCTGCGCAAGCCCGATTGGATAAGGGTGAAGGCGCCGGGCTCGCCGCAATGGGCCGCGACCAACCGCATTGTCAGGGACAATAAGCTCGCGACCGTCTGCGAGGAGGCGGGCTGCCCCAATATCGGCGAGTGCTGGGAGAAGAAGCACGCGACCTTAATGATCATGGGGGACACCTGCACGCGCGCTTGCGCATTCTGCAATGTGAAGACCGGCCTGCCCGGCGCCCTCGACGACGGCGAGCCGGCACGGGTTGCCGACGCGGTCGCCAAGCTCGGCCTCAACCATGTGGTGGTCACCTCGGTCGATCGCGACGATCTCGCGGATGGCGGGGCGCGCCATTTCGCCCGCACCATCGCCGCCATTCGCGCCGCCATGCCCGCGACCACGATCGAGGTGCTCACGCCCGACTTCCTGCGCAAGGGCGGCGCGCTCGAAACCGTGCTCGAGGCCAAGCCCGATGTCTTCAACCACAACCTCGAGACCGTGCCGTCGAAATATCTGACGGTGCGGCCGGGCGCCCGTTATTTCCATTCGCTGCGCCTGTTGCAGCGCGCCAGGGAGCTTGCTCCGGCCGTGTTCACCAAATCGGGAATCATGGTCGGCCTCGGCGAGGAGCGCAACGAGGTGCTGCAATTGATGGATGATCTGCGCTCGGCGGAGGTCGATTTCCTCACCATCGGTCAATATCTCGCCCCCTCGCGCAAGCATCACCCTGTGATCCGTTTCGTCACGCCCGAGGAGTTCAAGGGCCTCGAGACGATCGCCTACACCAAGGGCTTCGCGCTCGTCTCGGCGAGCCCGCTGACGCGCTCCTCGCATCACGCGGGCGAGGATTTCGCGAAGCTGAAAGCGGCGCGCCTCTCGCAGCTTCAGTCCTGATCGCCGCCGCGGGCAAGATATCAGCATGCCCTCCTTCCGCACCACGCGTCGCGTCAAGCATACGCCCGAGCAGATGTTCGACCTCGTCGCCGATGTCGAGAAATACCCGCTCTTCCTGCCGCTTTGCGAAGCCTTGAGGGTGAGGAGCCGGGTCCCGGCCGAGGGCGGCCGCGAGACGCTGATCGCCGACATGACGGTCGGCTACAAGGCGATCCGCGAGACCTTCACCAGCAAGGTCACGCTCGACCGCTCCGCGCTCAAGATCGCGGTCTCCTATCTCGACGGACCCTTCAAGGCACTCGATAATCTGTGGAGCTTCAAGCCCGATGGCGAGGGCTGCCTCGTCGAGTTCTTCATCTCCTACGAGTTCAAGAGCCGCCTGCTGGCCATGCTGATGGGCGCGATGTTCGACCGGGCCTTCCGCAAATTCTCGGAGGCTTTCGAGAAGCGCGCCGAGGCGGTTTATGGCCGCGGCACGCTTTCACGGACGATAGCGGGAGGCTGAAGCTCAGGCGGTCCGCGTCGCGGATTCTCGGCTCGCCTCCTCCAGCATGGCCAGCGCGACGAGCACCGTGAGGCGGCGCACCTCGCTTCGCCCGACATCGCCGAAGCGCCGCTCGCTATGCCGCACGCCATGGCCCTTGGCGGCGCAGCCGAAATGCACGAGGCCGACCGGCTTCTCCGCGCTGCCGCCGCCGGGGCCCGCGATCCCGGTCACGGCGACGACGATATCGGCCGCCGAGCGCGTCAGCGCCCCCTCGGCCATCGCTCTCGCGACCGCCTCGCTCACCGCGCCATGGCGCTCGATCAGCTCGCGCGGCAGGCCGAGCATCTCGGTCTTGGCGGCGTTCGAATAGGTCACGAAGCCGCGATCGACGACATCCGAGGAGCCGGCGATCTCGGTGAGCGCGCCGGCGATCAGCCCGCCTGTGCAGGATTCGGCCGTTGCGATATGAAAGCCGCGCCCACGACACAGGTCGATGAGGCGACGAGCCGCGATCAGCACCGCGTCATCGAACATTCGCGTCTCCTTCGCCGATCGGCAGCTCGATCGTGGCTATGGCCTGCGCGGCGATGCCTTCGCCCCGGCCGGTGAAGCCGAGCTTCTCCGAAGTGGTGGCCTTGATCGAGATGCGCCCCTCGCCGATGCCGACGATCGCCGCAACCGAAGCGCGGATCGCCTCGCGCCGCGGAGCGAGGCGCGGCGTCTCGCACACGACGGTCGCATCGAGATGCAGAATGCGTCCGCCTCGTCTGCCGACCCGCGCCACGGCGTCGGCCAGAAAGAGGCTCGACGCGGCCTCCTTCCAGCGAGGATCGGAGGGCGGAAAATGCATCCCGATATCCCCCTCGCCAAGGGCGCCGAGCAGGGCGTCGGTCAGCGCGTGCAGCAACACATCGCCGTCCGAATGGGCCACGATGCCGCGATCGTGACTGATCCTCACGCCGCCGAGCATGATGAAGGCGCCTTCGCCGAAGGCGTGCACGTCGTAGCCGAGGCCAGTGCGCGTCTCGGTCAGCGCCTTGACGTGCTGGGCGGCGCGGATGAAGTCCGAGGGCAGGCTCAATTTGGTATTCTCCGTTTCGCCCTCGAACACATGGACGTCGAGCCCCGCCCATTCGGCGAGGCCCCCATCATCGGTGAAGGCGTCGAGCCCCGCCGCCGCCGCGCGCCCGTGAGCTTCCCTGATCTTCGAGAAGGTGAAGGCTTGCGGTGTCTGAATGGCCCGCAAGCTCTCCCGCGGCAAGGTTTCCCCATAGGGACGGCCCGCGCCCAACCGCCTGATCGTATCGTTGACGGGAATTCCAGGGACCGCCGCGCCATGGCGTCTCGCAGCCTCGATGGCGCGCGCCACCAGGGCCGGGGACAGGAAGGGCCGCGCCGCGTCGTGGATGAGCACGATCTCGGGCGGCGTCGCCGACAAGGCCTCGAGACCGGCGCGCACGCTCGACTGGCGCGTTGCCCCTCCAAAGGCCGGCGGCAGCAGGAAACCCGGCAATTGCGCACAGAGGCGCGTCCTGACCACCTCATACTGGTCGGCATCCTCCGGATGGATGACGACGATGGCCCGCCCGACGCCTGCCGCCTCGTGCAAGGCGCGGATGGCTCGCTCCAGCACGCTCATTCCGCCGATGAGCTGATATTGCTTGGGCAGCTCGCCTCCGGCGCGCAGGCCTCGTCCGGCGGCGACGATCAAGGCCGCGGTCTTCGGCGAAGCGTTGGAAATGATTTGGGCCACGAATTGCGGATGGGTTCGATTTGGCTGCCGAGATAAGATCGTTTGTCAGGAAACCGCGCGGGCATTCGCATGCAACCGCGGGGCGCGCGCTGCGACGCCATGCCGCAAGGTTCACGCTGCTGGCGCAAGTGGAGCCGGAGTGCAAGCGTCTTGTGCGGCGCACAATGACCTGTCTATTATCTAAGCAAGATGCAGATTGATCAAAAATTGGGCAGAGTGCCTTTTGCGAACGCCGCCCGCGCTATGTGCATCGGGCCGATCAGGCTCGACGGACGGGCGTGGCTCGCGCCGATGTCCGGCATCACCGATGTGGTGATGCGCAAGATTGCGCGTCGCCTCGGGGCGGCGGCTGTGGTCAGCGAAATGATCGCTTCCCCCCAGCTCGCCCAGGGCGACGAGGAGGCGAGGCTGAAGCTCGAGGGCAAGGGCGTCTCGCCGCATATCGTGCAGATCGCCGGGCGCGATCCGGCTTGCATGGCCGAAGCTGCGCGCATCGCCGAAGCATCCGGCGCCGATATCGTCGACATCAATATGGGCTGCCCGGCAAAGCGCGTGGCCCGGCAGCTTTGCGGCTCGGCGTTGATGCGCGAGCCCGACCTCGCAGAGCGCGTCGTCGCGGCGGTCGCGGGCGCCGTGACGTTGCCCGTGACCGTCAAGATGCGGCTCGGCTTCGATGCCGTGAGCTTGAACGCTCCCGACATCGCGCGCCGTTGCGAGGGCGCGGGCGCTCGCCTGATCTGCGTCCATGGGCGCACGCGCGCCCAATTCTATGATGGCCATGCCGATTGGCCCGCGGTCGGCGCCGTGAAGCGCAGCGTCGGTGTTCCGGTGATCGTCAATGGCGATATCGCCTCGGCTGCCGACGCGGAGACGGCGCTCCTGCGCTCCGGTGCCGACGGCGTGATGATCGGCCGCGCCGCGCTCGGCCGTCCCTGGCTGCCGGGCGAGGTCGAGCGCGCGTTGCGGGGAGAGCCCGAGCGGCCGCTTTCGCCGGCCGCTCGCTGCGCCCTGGCAACCGAGCATTATCAAGGGTTGCTTGCCCTTTATGGACTGCCGCTCGGTCTGCGCCATGCACGCAAGCACCTGCAGGCCTATGCGGCGCATGCGCTTGCCGCCAGCATCGATGCGCGGGCCCCGGCGATCAGGGCGGCGCTCATGCGCTCCGAGCGGCCAGCGGAGGTGAAAATCCTGCTGCATGAGGCGTTCGCGCTCGCAGGCGATGCTCCTGATTACGGCATGGCGGTGGCGGCGTGACCTACGTCAGCGACCCGCTCGAGCCGATGCTGATGCGTTTGTCTCCGACATTGCCGCCCGAAGGGGCGCAGGCGATCTTGAACGCGGTTCCGATGCCGATCATCTGCCTGTCGCCCGATGACAGCGTCTCCTACGCGAACCTCGCGGCCGAGAGCTTCTTCGAGCTGTCGGTGTCGTTCCTGCGGCGCCAGAAGCTGACGGAGCTGTTCGCGTTCGATTCCCCCGTGGTCGGGCTCGTGGCGGAGGTGCGACGTCGTAATGCGAGCGTCAGCGAGCATCGCCTGCCGATCCTCTCGCCCTTTTCCCGCGACGAGAAGATCGTCGACATTTTTGCATTGCCTTTCAACGATATGGACAACCATGTTCTGGTGATGATGCAAGAGCGCACGATTGCTGACAAGATGGACCGCCAGCTCACTCATCGCGGCGCGGCGCGTTCGGTCAGCGGGCTTGCCGCCATGCTGGCGCACGAAATCAAGAACCCGCTTTCGGGCATCAGGGGTGCAGCCCAACTGCTTGAAATGTCGGCACAAGAGGGGGATCGTTCGCTCACCCAGCTGATCTGCCAGGAAACCGATCGAATCGTGAAGCTGGTCGATCGCATGGAGTTTTTCGGCGACTCGCGGCCGATCGCCCGCGAGCCGGTCAATATCCATTCCGTGCTCGATCATGTGAAGCGGCTCGCGCTTTCAGGCTTCGCCAAGCATATCAGGATCGCCGAGACCTACGATCCTTCGCTCCCACCGGTTCTCGCCAATCGCGACCAGCTGATCCAGGTCTTCCTCAACCTCGTCAAGAACGCCGCCGAGGCCATTGGCAAGGACGTTGCCGATGGCGAAATCGAGCTCAGCACTGCTTTCAAGCCCGGCGTGAAGCTTTCGGTCGGGCCCTCCTCTGGGCGCATCAGCCTGCCGCTCGAGTTCTGCGTCCGGGATAACGGCCCGGGCGTGCCGGCCGATCTCCAGCCGCACCTCTTTGATCCGTTCGTCACGACCAAGGCGCAAGGCTCTGGCCTCGGTCTTGCTTTGGTCGCCAAGATCGTCGGCGACCACGGCGGCATCGTCGAGTGCGAAACGGCGCATCGCCGCACTACATTTCGCGTGATGATGCCCATGTTCGTGCCGGGAAGATGACTGGCGCCGCGGGGTGGGGAGGATCGAGAGGAGATGAATGCGCAGCGGACAGATTCTGGTCGCGGACGATGACTCCGCCATTCGGACGGTGCTCGGCCAGGCGCTGTCGCGCGCCGGCTACGAGGTTCGTTCGACCGGCAACGGCGCGACCTTGTGGCGCTGGGTGGCCGAGGGCGACGGCGATCTGGTGATCACCGATGTGGTGATGCCCGATCACAATGCTTTCGACCTCCTGCCGCGCATCAAGCGCGTGCGGCCGGAGCTGCCCGTCGTCGTCATGAGCGCACAGAACACCTTCATGACGGCGGTGCGCGCCTCCGAGCTCGGCGCTTATGACTATCTGCCGAAGCCCTTCGATTTGAAGGAAATCGTCTCGATCGTCGGCCGTGCCCTGTCGGAGCAGAAGCCGGCCGCTACGAAACCCGCCGAGATCGATACCGAAAACATGCCGCTCGTCGGCCGCTCGCCCTCCATGCAGGATGTGTACCGGGTGCTGGCGCGCCTCATGCAGACCGACCTGACGGTGATGATCAATGGCGATTCCGGCACCGGCAAGGAACTCGTCGCGCGCGCCCTGCATGATTTCGGCAAGCGGCGGAAGGGCCCTTTCATTGCCGTCAACATGGCGGCAATCCCGCGAGATCTCATCGAGTCGGAGCTTTTCGGCCATGAGAAGGGCGCCTTCACCGGCGCGCTCTCCCGCTCGGTCGGCCGCTTCGAGCAGGCGGAAGGCGGCACGCTCTTTCTCGACGAGATCGGCGATATGCCGATGGAGGCGCAGACGCGCCTGCTGCGCGTGCTGCAACAGGGCGAATATACGACGGTCGGCGGGCGTGTGCCGATCAAGACCAATGTACGGATCATCGCCGCCACCAACAAGCAGCTCCGCGGGCTGATCCAACAAGGCTTGTTCCGCGAGGATTTGTTCTTCCGGCTCAACGTCGTGCCGATCCGCCTGCCGCCGTTGCGCGAGCGCGCGGAGGACATTCCCGACCTCGTCAGGCATTTCTTCGCCATGAACGAGAAGGAGGGGTTGCCGGTCAAGACGCTCGAGCCCGAGGCGATCGAGCGCTTATGCGCCTATCGCTGGCCGGGAAATGTACGCGAGCTCGAGAACCTGGTGCGCCGCCTCGCGGCGCTCTATCCGCAGCAGAACATCTCAGCGGCCATCATCGAGGCGGAGCTTTCACAGTCGGACGCGGCGCCCGCCCAGGCGGTCGAGCGGTCGGAGGATGCGACGCTCGCCGCGATGGTCGAGAGGCATCTGCAGCATTATTTCGCGACCTTCGGCGCGCAACTGCCCCCGCCGGGCCTATTCCACCGGATCGTCGAAGAGGTCGAAGCCCCGCTGATCTCGGCTGCGCTCGCCGCGACCAGAGGCAATCAGATCAAGGCCGCACATCTTCTCGGTCTCAACCGTAACACTTTGCGCAAGAAAATCAGTGATCTCGACATTCAAGTGATGAAGCTCTCCAGATAACGGCCCCAAAACCGTCGCATTCCGACAACACTGTTGCACGCATGCATCAATGCGGCGCAGAGTTTTGACGGCGGAATGAGCTCAACTGACCTGGTGCGGCAGGCAAGCGCCGCGCCCCTTCTGCTGGATGAAGGCCGATCCGGCAAGCGCATAGGCACGATCATCATGATCGTGGCCCTCCTATCGGCGCTGGTGGGCTTCCTGATCATCGCCGGCCTCACGCCGATCTTGCCGACCAATGACGTCGTCGTGGCCATTCTGGTCACGAACAGCGTGCTCGTCGTCTGCCTGATCGTCGTCGTGATCATCGAGGGCCGCGACGTGTTGAGGGCCCGCAGGGCGCGCGCCGCCGCCGCCGGCCTGCATATGCGCTTCGTTGGTTGGTTCGCCGGCATCGCGGCCCTGCCGGCGCTGTTCATCGCGCTCGTGACCTCGATCACCCTGGAACGCAGTCTCGATCCCTGGTTCCGGGCCGATCTCAGCACCCTGCTCGGCAATACGGTCGAGATCGCCCGAACCTATGAGGAGGGCCAATGCCGCACCATCGCGCGCGAGATGAACCTGATGGCGAGCGATCTCAACCGCGCCAAGGTGATGTTCGACGAAAATCGCGCCTTGTTTCGCGACTGGCTGGCGACACGCTCCTTGTTCCTCGGCTTTCCGGTCGCGATGATCCTGGCGGGAGACGGCTCGGCGATCGAAACCGTGCAGCATGTCGCCGTGCCCGGAATCGCCCTGCCGCGCGAGCAGGACTATGCGGAGGCGAGCGATACCGAGCCTTTCTGCTTCCTGCCACGCGAAGGGGGCGCCTTCGGTGCCCTGGTGAAGCTCTCGGCCTTCGACAACACCTTCCTTTTCGTGGCGAGGCCCGGCGATCCGCGCGCCAGCGCCTATACCAAGACCGCCGAGGAAGGGCTTCGCTATTATCAGCTCCTCGAGGCCAAGCGCGTCGGCGTCCAGATCGCCTTCGCCTCGATGTACCTCTTGGTCACGCTGATCCTGCTGCTCTCCGCCATCAGGCTCGGCCTCTCCTTCGCCAACTGGCTCGTCTTGCCCATTCGCCGCCTGATCCATGCGACGGATCAGGTGGCGGCGGGCAATTTCTATGTGCAGGTGCCGACCCGGAAAGGCGAGAGCGACCTTGCCCATCTTTCGGCCACCTTCAACGGCATGACCCAAGAATTGCGCGCTCAACATGATCGCCTCGTCGCCACGAGCGACATGTTGGACAAGCGGCGTCGGTTCACCGAGGCGGTGCTCGACGGCGTTTCGGCCGGCGTGATCGGTATCGACGGAAAGGGTCGGATCACCGTGCTCAATCCGTCGGCCGACAGGCTTTTGCCGACGAGTCCATCGGGGAGCCCGCTCGGCGCGATGATCGACGAGCTCATGCCGGCGGTTGGTCCTCTGGTCACCGAGGCGCGGGAGGGCCGCCACCGGCTGGTCCAGGGGCAGATCGCGCTCGCCCGCGGCATGGCCGAACGTCAAGTGAGCGTGCGCGTCACCAAGGAGACCGCCGGCGACCCCTCCGAAGGCTATGTCATCACCCTCGACGACATTACCGACCTCGTCTTTGCACAGCGCTCCGCCGCCTGGGCTGACGTGGCAAGGCGCATCGCCCATGAAATCAAGAACCCGCTGACCCCGATCCAGCTCTCCGCCGAGCGCCTGAAGCGCAAATACGGAAAATTCATTACCTCCGACCGGGAGATCTTCGACCAATGCACCAATACGATCATCCGCCAGGTGGACGACATCAAGCGCATGGTCGATGAATTCTCCTCATTCGCCCGCACACCGAAACCCGTGCTGGAGGAGAGCGACGTCACCGATGTGGTGAAGCATGTCGTGTTCCTGATGCAGGTCGCGCGGCCCGATATCGAATTCGTCACCGAGCTGCCGCAAGGCCCATTGAGGGCGCGCTTCGACCATCGGTTGATCGGGCAAGCCGTGACCAACATCGTCAAGAACGCCACCGAGGCGATCGAGCAGAGGGCGAATGGCGAACCGGGAAGCGTGACGATCGCGGTGGCCAAAGGACCGGGAGATATCGTCACCATCGACGTGACGGATACCGGACGCGGCTTTCCGAACAGCGATCGGCAAAAGCTTCTCGAGCCTTACATGACCACGCGCAAGGAGGGGACGGGTCTCGGTCTTGCCATCGTCGGCAAGATTCTCGAGGAACACGGAGGTGGAATCGAACTCCTCGACCGTCCCGACGCGGCCGAGGGCCGAAGCGGCGCCCGCGTTCGGCTGTGGTTTCCGGCGAATTTGGCCGAGCGAGCGCCGGCATCGGGGGCGCCAGGAACGCTCGATCCGCCTTCGACGCAGAGAGCCGATGGTCTTGAGGCCGCTTCCATCGAATCGGTACCGGAGAAACTCTCGTGAAGGGGGCCGATATTCTCATCGTCGACGACGAGGCGGACATCCGCGAGCTCGTCGCTGGAATCCTCGAGGATGAGGGCTATCGAGCGCGCATCGCCGAAGGCGCGGACGAAGCCTTCGAGGCGATCGAGGCACGCAGGCCCCATCTCGTCTTCCTCGATATCTGGCTTCAGGGCTCGAGGCTCGACGGGCTGCAGATTCTCGATCGCGTCAAGCAGCTCCACGCCGACGTCCCGGTCGTCATGATCTCCGGGCATGGCAATATCGAGACCGCGGTGTCGGCGATCCGGCGCGGCGCCTATGATTTCATCGAGAAGCCTTTCAAGGCCGATCGTCTCGTGCTGGTCGCGGATCGGGCGCTCGAGGCCTCGCGCCTGAAACGCGAGGTCAAGGAGCTGAAATCGCAGTCGGTGCAGGCGAGCCGCATCATCGGCCGCTCCTCGGCGATCGTGCAACTGCGCGCCGCCATCGAGCGCATCGGCGCGACCAATGCGCGCGTGATGATCACGGGCGCGCCTGGTTCCGGCAAGGAGCTCGCCGCGCGCACCATCCATCAGCTGTCGAGTCGGGCCAGCGGAGCCTTCGTCGCCATCAATGCGGCGACCATCACGCCCGAGAACCTGGAGACCGCGCTGTTCGGCATCGAGCAAGGTCCGAACGGCCAGCGCGTCACCGGCGCGCTCGAGGAGGCGCATGGCGGCACCATCTATCTCGACGAAGTCGCCGACATGCCCAAGGAGACGCAGAACAAGATCTTGCGCGTGCTTGTCGATCAGAATTTCCAGCGCGTCGGCGGCTCGACCCGGGTGCACGTCGATGTCAGGGTAATTTCCTCTTCGGCACGGGACTTCGCGGCCGATATCGCGGAAGGGCGCTTTCGCGAGGATCTATTCCACCGGCTCTCGGTCGTGCCCTTGCGCGTTCCTTCGCTCTGCGAGCGGCGAGAGGATATTCCCGACCTCATCGACTTCTTCATGGAGCAGATTTCCTCGGCGGGCGGCTTGCCGAAGCGCGGCATGGAAGATGATGCGCTCGCGATCCTGCAATCCCATGAGTGGCCGGGCAATGTGCGCGAGCTGCGCAACAACGTGGAGCGCCTGATGATCCTGTGCGGCGGCGACCCGCATGTCGCGATCAATGCCGATATGTTGCCGCAGGAAGTCGGCGCGCGCGTGCCGAGTTCGCCGAATGGCGCGGGCGGCGAGAAATTCATGGCGATGCCGCTGCGAGAGGCCCGCGAGATCTTCGAGCGCGAATATCTCATCGCGCAAATCAGCCGCTTCGGTGGAAATGTGTCGCGAACCGCTGAATTCATCGGCATGGAACGATCTGCCTTGCATCGCAAATTGAAGACCCTCGGCGTAGGATAGGGGCGATGGCCGCACCGCGATGGACGTTGCCCGCCGCCGGTGGCCTTGCCCAGCGGCGCCGGGGGGCCCGCGCGCCATGAAGGTGGTCATTTGCGGAGCGGGCGCGGTCGGACGCGCCATCGCGGAGCGGCTCGCCGACGAGCGCAACAGCGTGACGGTGATCGACACCTCCTCCGACGCGTTGGCGAAGCTTGCCGATGCGCTCGACGTAGCGACCGTCGAGGGACACGGATCGCATCCTGATATCCTCGACCGGGCAGGCGCCGCCGATTGCGACATCCTGTTCGCCGTCACCCCCTCGGACGAGGTGAACATCACCGCCTGCACGGTGTCCCATACCCTGTTCAACGTGCCGACCAAGATCGCACGGGTGCGTGCCGCCGCCTATCGCACCAGCGATTGGGCCGATCTCTTCGCGCGCGACCGGGTGCCGGTCGATGCGACGATCTCGCCCGACATCGAGGTTGCCGAAGCGATAGCGCGCCTCGTCACCATGCCGGGCATCGGCGAGAGCGGGTCTTTCTGCCGCGGACAGGTGCTCGGCTTCTCGGTCGCCTGCCGGGCGGGATCGGCGGCGGTGGCCGGCCCCTTGCGCGAGGTGAACGGACGCTTTCCCGGGCTCGACGCGACCGTGGTCGGCAAGATGCGAACCGGCAAGGTGAGCGTCGTGGGTTCCGAGCATACGCTCGAGGCCGGCGATATCGTCTATGTCGTTGCCGCCATGGCCAAGACCAGCGAGGTGCTCGCCTTCTTCGGCTACGACATGCGGGCGCCGCGGCGAGTGATCATCGCCGGCAGCGGCCATGTCGGCGTGCATGCCGGCATGCTGATCGGCAAGGCGTTGCCCGACGTCAAGGTGCGCTTCATCGACACCGTGAAGGAGAGGGCGCTGGCGGCCGCGCAAGCCCTGCCGCATTCGCTGGCGCTCATCGGCAGTGCGCTCGACGAGGCGATCCTGCGGGACGCGGGTGTCGACGGCGCGGATTTGTTTTTCGCCGCGTCGAACGACGATGCGGCCAATCTGCTCTCTGGCGCGCTCGCCAAGAAGCTGGGCAGCAGACGGTCGGCCTCGCTGCTCAGCGCACCGGGCTATCGCGCTCTCATCGACGATCTGAACATCGATGCGGCGATCGATCCGACGGCGCTGACCGTCTCCAAGGCGCTCCGGCACATAAGGCGCGGTAAGATTCGCGCCCTCTTGTCCCTCGAGCAGGGGCGAGCCGAGATGATCGAGGCGGAGGCGCTTGCCCCATCGGCGCTGGTGGGAACTCCGTTACGTGATCTCGACATCGCGGAAGGCATCAGGATCGGCGCCGTGTTCCGTCAGGGCGAGGTGCTGGCGCCGACCGGCGACACCGTGATCACCGCCCATGACCGGCTGGTCGTCTTCGCGACTGCCGACAAATACAAGGAAGTCGAGCAGATTTTCCGGGTCAGCCTGGAATTCTTCTGAGCTCGCCATAATTGCATCACTGCCCCGTGATCCTGGGGTTGAGCGGGGCTCGGCGTTATGTGAACCTATCTTCCGCAGTGCAACATGGATCAGACACAACAGCGAGCGGCGCATCTCAAGGGCGCGCGGACCTGAGAACTGGAATCGGGATGAACAAGATGGCCGGCGAACGACCGCAAAATCTTCAGGACGCGTTTCTCAATCACGTCCGCAAGCACAAGATTCCCCTGACGGTATTCTTGGTGAACGGTGTCAAATTGCAGGGTATCGTCAGCTGGTTCGATAATTTCTGCGTGCTG
This sequence comes from Hyphomicrobiales bacterium, assembly GCA_044445965.1. Classification (GTDB taxonomy): domain Bacteria; phylum Pseudomonadota; class Alphaproteobacteria; order Rhizobiales; family Beijerinckiaceae; genus GAS188. The sequence continues at coordinate 27,281 of JBIOEJ010000006.1, read as the reverse complement.
TTACGGCGCGACGCCCATTCGCAACTCGTCTACAAGCATGCGATCTCGACCATCATGCCCTCTGCGCCGGTGCAACTCTATGACCCTGCCGACGAGGCCCCGGAAAAGGCCTAGATGACGAAAGCCGGATCAGGCATCGGGAGCGACCATCCGCCGGACGGCGTTCCACGCCGCGCCGCGCCGACCCGCGCCCTGATCATCGGCCCCTATTCGAGCCGCAGATCATCGCCGCCGCGCGCTTCCGGCGCCTCGCCGCAATCTTCTCAGGCGGAGCCGCGCTCCATGGAGGCTCGCCTGGCCGAGGCCACGAAGCTCGCGGGCGCGATCGAGCTCGAGGTCGTCGAATCCCTGATCGTGCCGGTCAACGATATTCGTCCGGCGACCTTCATCGGCTCCGGCAAGGTCGAGGAACTGGCGCAGAAAGCCAAGACGGAGGAGGCGGGCCTCCTCGTCATGGATTGCGCGCTGTCGCCGGTGCAGCAGCGCAATCTCGAGAAGGCCCTAGGCGCGAAGGTGATCGATCGGACCGCGCTGATCCTCGAGATTTTCGGCGAGCGTGCCCGCACGCGCGAGGGCGCGTTGCAAGTCGAGCATGCCCATCTCACGCATCAAAAGAGCCGGCTGGTGCGCTCCTGGACGCATTTGGAGCGTCAGCGCGGCGGTTTCGGGTTTCTCGGCGGTCCGGGCGAGACGCAGATCGAGGCCGATCGCCGCCAGATCGAGGAGCGGATCGCCAAGATCGAGCGTGATCTCGACGCGGTCAAGCGCACCCGCGCCCTGCATCGACGTCAGAGGCGGCGGGGCACGCATCCGATCGTTGCGCTGGTCGGCTACACTAATGCCGGCAAGTCGACGCTTTTCAATCGCCTCACCGCTGCCGGCGTGGTCGCCAGGGACATGCTGTTCGCCACGCTCGATCCCACCGCCCGCCTGATCAGGCTTCCCCATGGCGAGAGCGCCTATCTCATCGACACCGTCGGCTTCATCTCCGAGCTGCCGACCTCGCTGATCGCGGCTTTCCGGGCGACGCTCGAGGATGTCCTCGACGCCGATCTCGTGATCCATGTGCGCGACATATCGCATGGGGAAAGCGAGGCGCAGCGCCGCGATGTCGAGGATGTGCTCGCCGAGCTCGGCCTCGATCGCGCCTCGCATCCGATCCTCGAGGTCCACAACAAGATCGATCTGCTGCGCCAAGGAGGCGGCCCGCCTCATGGGGACGGCGATGGCGGTGCCCAGGAAGCCATCGGGGTATCGGCGCTGACCGGCGCGGGAATGGAGGAGCTTCTGGTCGCGATCGAGCGCTTGCTGCTCCGCGATCGCGATGTGTTCGAGCTCGTCATGCCCAGCTCCGATGGACGCGGCCGGGCTTGGGTCTACGAGCATGCCGAGGTGCTCTCCGCGCAAGAGGACCATGGCGGCAGCGCCCATCTGAGGGTGCGCGTCTCGCGCGATCGAAGGGCCGAGCTCTTGAAGCTCGTGGCGGCGGGTGGCGGGGCGGCATCGGCGCAGCCGCATTACGGCTGATCGAGCCCAGGCTTCCCGAACACCACCTCTCCACGCACGAGCCGCGCCTCGCCCGAGGCGACGAAGCGCAAGGCGGCGGCGTAGAGCGGACCTTCCACATCGAGGACGCGCGCCGCCAGGGTCTCCGGCGTGTCGTCGGCCAGGACCGGAACCGCCGACTGGGCGATCACCGGACCTTCGTCAAGCGCCTCCGTGACGAAATGCACGCTGGCGCCATGCAGCTTCACGCCTTCGGCGAGTGCGCGTTCATGAGTGCGCAGCCCCTTGAACCGCGGCAGGAGCGCGGGGTGGATATTGAGGACACGACCCTCCCAGCGCGCGACGAACCAGGGCGTCAGGATGCGCAGGAATCCGGCCAGGCAGACGAGCTCGACGCCATGGCGGGTAAGCTCGGCGTCGATGGCGCGGTCGAAAGCTTGCCGGTCTTTGCCGAAGCCCTTGTGCTCGATCACGGCCGTGGGCGATCCCGCGGCCTCCGCGCGCGCCAAGCCGGGCGCGCCCGCGACGTTCGAAATCACGAGCGCGATGCGCGCCGGGTAGTCCGCGGCCTTCGCCGCCTCGAGCAGCGCCGCCATATTGGTTCCGCGCCCGGAAATGAGTATGGCCGTCGGCAGGCGAGCCCACCGACTGTGATTCTCGGTCACAACGAAAGCCGCCCGCGATAGACGACCCGCGGGCCGGAGGCCACTTCGACGACCTTGCCGAGGCGGCTGACGCGCTCCCCTTGCGCCTTCAAGGCGCGCTGAACCTTTGCCGAGCTTTCGCGCGACGCGATCACGACCATGCCGATGCCGCAGTTGAAGGCGCGCAGCATCTCCTCATCGGCGACAGGCCCGGCAGCCGCGAGCCAGCGGAACACCGGCGGGACCTTGATGGCGGACAGATCGAGCCTGACGCCGAGGCCCTTCGGCAAGATGCGGGGGATGTTCTCGGGGAAGCCGCCACCGGTGATATGGGCGAGCGCCCTCAACCCTCGCTTTGCCTCCGGGTCCCGCAATGCCCCGAGCACGCTCTTCACATAGATGCGCGTCGGCGTCAGCAGCGCCTCGGCGAGGCTCTGCCCGGGGGCGAAGGGCGCGGCGTCCCTCCACTTCAGCTCGTTGCGCGCAACGATGCGCCGCAGCAGGGAAAAGCCGTTCGAGTGCAAGCCGGAGGATGCAAGACCGAGCACGACATCCTCCGGGGCGATATCGGATCGCGGCAAGAGGGAGCCGCGTTCCGCGGCGCCGACGGCGAAGCCGGCGAGATCGTAGTCGCGTCCGTGATAGAGCCCGGGCATCTCGGCGGTCTCCCCGCCGATGAGCGCGCATCCGGCCTCTCGACACCCGGCCACGATACCCGCCACGAGGCTTGCGCCCTCGACCGGATCGAGCTTTCCGGTCGCGAAATAGTCGAGGAAGAACAAGGGTTCGGCGCCCTGCACGACGAGGTCGTTGACGCACATGGCGACGAGGTCGATGCCGACCGTGTCGCTGATGCCGGCCTCGATCGCGATCTTGACCTTGGTGCCGACCCCGTCATTGGCGGCGATCAGCACCGGATCCTTGAAGCCCGCCGCCTTCAGATCGAAGAGACCGCCGAAGCCGCCGATCTCGGCATCCGCGCCCGGCCGTGCGGTCGAACGCACCAGAGGCTTGATGCGCTCGACCATCTCGGCCCCGGCGTCGATGTCGACGCCTGCATCGGCGTAGCTGACGGGGCGACGAGCGTCGTTCCGCATGCTCGTGGCCAGGACGTATCGTCAGCTCAGCGGCGGGCGCGGCAGCTTGCACGTATCGAGCGCCTGCAAGGCTTTCTGGCGCGCCGAATCGTTGAAGTAGCCGGTGGCGCGGAAGGCGTCGAGCTCTTCCTTCGACATGGTCTTGACGGTCAGTTTGGCATAGCAGGAGCAGGGCGTATGCACCGCCTCGCGCGTCGTGCTTTGCAGCCGCGATTGCACGATCAGGCAGGCGTCGAAGGCGCGCAGCGAAATCATGTAGGGCGTGAGGTCCTTCGCGGTCGGATCCGGGGGCGGCAGGACCTGCGAGGATGCGCCGGCCAATGCCATGGCCGGAGCGAAGACAAGCAGGCAAAGGCCGGCGACGGCCACGATGGCGCAATGACGAACCACGGCGAACTCCTTCTTGCAACGAGCCGGTGTTTCCATAACCTATCGCATCGCGACTTCAACCGGTTCGAGAGCATGCTCGTCGGAATTTCGATCGTCCGCAACGAAGAGGATCTGGTTGCCATCACCTTGCGTCATCATCTCAGGGAAGGCGCCGGCCTCATCCTGATCGCCGACAATGATTCGACGGACGGCACCGTCAAGGTGCTCGAACGGATGGCGAGGCGCGATCGGCGCGTCCGCTGGAGCAGAACCGGGGACGGAGGTTTCCATCAGTCCGAGGCCGTCACCGAGCTTGCGCGCGCCGCGGTGAAGTGCGGAGCGACGTGGGTCCTTCCCTTCGATGCGGACGAATTCTGGCATGCGCCCGGAGGGCTCGCGGCGGACCTTCGAACGCGCACCGCGGACGCCCTCTCGGTGCCGATCGTCAACTTCATCCAGCGCCGCGAGCAAATTCGGCGAGAACCGCGGGCGGTTCTATCGGCAATCTACCGAAGCGACGCGAAATTCGGAGATTTCCGCCGGGCGCGGTTGGGCGTCGAAGCTGGCGAGTTTTCCTATGTGGAAGCACCTTATCAACGCAAATACATTTTCCGGGCGATGGCCGCAATGGAGATCGGTCCCGGCAATCATGTCGCCAAGGGAGCCGATCGCAAACGTTCGCGTACCGAACGGGTCGCTTGCCTGCATCTTCCCTTGCGGGCGAAGGAGATTTTCCTGGAGAAGGCGGACCAGGCTTCACGGCTCGCGGCGGCGGGCCTGCCGGCTTGGCATGGCTGGCAAAGCCATCGCTTCGCGAGAGCCGTTCGAGACGGGAGGATCGAAGAGGAATGGGCGGCGAACTCGCAGCTCGATGGCTATCTCGATGCCGTCAGGGGCAAGGTGAAGCTGGCCCCCGATGTGCGGCTTCGCGACCTGTTGCGCGATTGCGTCGAGTAGATTCGTTCCGATGCGGCAGGCGCTAGTGCAGCGAATCCGAAATTCGCATCACATTGGAGCAACGCGCGGGGCGAATTTCGGATTCAAAAGCCGCACTAGCAAGTCATTGTTTCTAGTGTGGTTTTCGAATTTGAAGTTCCTACCGCGCGCATGCCATCCATGTGATAGGAACTTCAAATTCACCACACTAAGCCGGCCCCATCTCGACCTTCCTCACCCAGACCTTGTTGTCATGGAAGGCGGCGCCGCCATGAGGGGCGATCGATTCCGCGCCGGTGAGCATGTTGATGCCGCGCCCGCCGATATGGGCGTGGTTTGGATGCACGGACTCGGCGATCAGCACGCCGCGCCGCAGTCCCTCGAACAATTTGACGGTGAGCGTCGTCTCGCCGCGCCGGTTGCCCAGGATCACACTGTCCCCCTCGGCGATCGAAAGGCGGGCCGCATCTCCCGGATGCATCATGACGCTCGGCGCGCCTTCGCGCGCCCTAGAGGACGGCGTCTCGGTGAAGCTCGTATTGAGGAAGCTCCTTGACGGGCTCGTCGCCAGGCGGAACGGATGCTCCTCATCCGCCTCCTCGATGATCGTCCAGTGATCGGGCAGCGACGGCATCTTCTCCCAGGCGCCCATCAGCCCGTCGTTCGAGACGGCGACCTTCGTCCAATCGGCCTTGAAGTGGAACTTGCCGTCCTCATGGGCGAAGCCGTCGAGATAGTGCGAGGCTCGATAGTCCGGCTGGACGTCGCGCCACAGATCGGCTTCGAGCGTCGCGATATCGCCGCGGCCCGAATCCTTCAGCGTCGCGTCGATGATCTCGCGCGGCGTCATCTCGAAGGCGCGGTGCGAGGCTCCGAGCCGCTTCGCCAGCCCCTGCAGCACCTGGTGATTGGAGCGGCATTCGCCCGGCGGTTCGATCAGCTTCGCCCCGACCGAGATGTATTGATGGCCGCCGCCGTAATAGAGGTCGTCATGCTCCATGAACATGGTGGCCGGCAGCACGATATCGGCCATCATGGCGGTTTCGGTCATGAATTGCTCATGCACGGCGACGAACAAATCCTCGCGCGCGAATCCTTGGCGGACCAATGCCTGCTCCGGCGCGACCGTCATCGGGTTGGTGTTCTGGATCAACATCGCCTTGACGGGCGGGCCACCCTTCAGCGCCAGCGCATCGCCTGTGAGGATGCGTCCGGTCTTCGATTGGTCCAGCCTGCGCGTCGTCGGATCGAGAACGTCGAGCCCCTCGATCAGCGTCTTGTTGAAGCCCCAGATGCCGCCATTGTTGAAGAAGGCGCCGCCGCCCTCATATTGCCAGGCGCCGGTCACGGCGGGAATGCAAGAGGCCGCGTGCATCTGCGCCGCGCCGTTACGGCTCCTGGTGAAGCCGTAGCCGAGCCGGAAGAACGAGCGCTTCGTCTCTCCCACGGCCTTGGCGAAAGCTTCGATCTCCGGGACCGGGACGCCGCAAATGGCGGATGCCCATTGCGGCGTGCGGGTCGCCAGATGGGCCTCGAGCTCGCCCGGGCAATCGGTGTAGAGATCGAGATAGGCCCGGTCGGCATAACCGTCGCGGAACAAGACATGCATGACCGCGCAGGCGAAGGCGCCGTCAGTGCCCGGCCGCAGGATGATCTTGATGTCGGCCTGCTTCATCGTGGCATTGTCGTAGATGTCGACAGCCGCGATCCTGGCGCCGCGCTCCTTGCGGGCTTTCGCGGCGTGGGTCATCACATTGACCTGCGTTGAGACGGGATTGGTGCCCCAGATCACCACGAGATCCGATTTCGCCATCTCGCGGGGGTCGACGCCGGCGACCTTGCCGGCGCCGGCGGCAAAGCCCGCCCAGGCGACGGTCGCGCAAATCGTCCCCCAATAGCGCGAATATTTCTTCACATGGGCGAGACGGTTGATGCCGTCGCGCATCACCAGTCCCATCGTGCCTGCGTAATAGTAGGGCCAGACCGATTCGGCCCCGAATTCGCGCTCGGCGGCGTCGAAGCGCGCCGCGATCTCGTCGAGCGCCTCGTCCCAGCCGATGCGCGCGAATTGGCCCGAGCCCTTCGGCCCGGCGCGCCGCAGCGGATGGAGAAGCCGCTCCGGATGGTGGATGCGTTCGGCGTAACGCGCCACCTTGGCGCAGATCACGCCCGCCGTGTAGCTCTGCTGCTTCGAGCCATGCACGCGGCCGATCGTCGTGCCTTCGATCACCTCGACATCGAGCGCGCAGGCGGATGGGCAATCATGCGGGCAAGTCGAGTGGCGGATATCGACCTTGGCGTGCGCGTTCATGCCATGGACATAGCACCAATGGTCACGTCAGGGGAATGGCGCACAAGCAGGCAACCCCTCGCAACGGGCAGCAGGCTCTACCGTCGATGTGCAATGCCGCGAGCGTTACCGCGCCAGGCGTAAGATGCCTTGGCTAACCCCGCCAACCCATCATGCCTGGCCCCATCATGCCAGGCCCCATCATACCTGGACCCATGCCGCGCCCGCCCATACCGCCCATGCCGAAACCATCCATGCCGCCGCCCATCCCTCCATCGCCCATGCCCATCATGCCGCCCCGGGCACGGCGCATGAGCAGGAAGGCGCGGCGCTTCTGATCATCCGTGAGCGAGGCGTAGAGCGGCGCCGCGGCGTCGGCGAATTCGCGCATCCGTCCGGCGCGAGCGGTCATGCGGTCGGCTTGCGCCCGCAGCCGCGCGATGGGATCGAAAACCGGCGGCAGGCCGTCACGGACCTGCGCCATCCGATCGCGCATCTCCTGAATGCGTTGGTCTTGCAAGACGGCGCTCTTGCGGATGAAGGCCTCGACCGGCTCCCAGAGCTTTTCCTGATCGGCCGTCAGCTTCAGCGCCGCCTTGATGGCCCCGATTCGGGCATCGAGGAGAACCGCCCGATCCTCGGCCGAGGCCCGCATTCCAGCCATCCCGGACATGCCGACCGCTGGGGCCGCGGGAGCGACGGCGGGAGGGCTCTGCGTCTGCGCGAAGGCAATGGCGCCGGCTCCAACCAGCGCCAGGGCGGCGGCGGACATCACGGTCCTGTTCATCTCGATGATCCTTCCAAGCGCGGCATCAGAAAGGAAAGCAAGCTCGATGACGCCAATCTAGCCGATGAACTGGGGCGGCGGCGTGGCCACCAAATTACATTTTGGTCAGCCGACGATGTCGTTGCCGCAGAAGAATTGCGCGATCTCGAGGGCGGCGCTCTCGAGGCTGTCCGATCCATGCACCGAATTCTCGCCCATCGACAGTGCGAAGCTCTTGCGGATCGTGCCCTCGGCGGCGTTGGCCGGATTGGTCGCGCCCATCACCTCGCGATATTTCGCGATGGCGTTCTCGCCTTCCAGGACCTGCACCACGACGGGGCCGGCGCTCATCATGTCGACGAGCTCCCCGTAGAAGGGCCTCGCCTTGTGCACCGCATAAAAGGTCTCGGCTTGGGCCTTGGTCATGCGCACCCGCTTTTGCGCGACGATGCGCAGGCCCGCCTTCTCGATCACGGCGTTGATCGCGCCCGTCAGATCGCGCCGCGTGGCGTCGGGCTTGATGATGGAGAAGGTGCGCTCGCTCGCCATGTGTCGTCCTGGTGATTTGGGGAGGGGGTATGGCGCGGCCTATATCGGGCCGCTTGCGGAACGGCAAGGAGCCGCCGACCGACAGCGCGCCGAAGCGCCACGGATCGGAAGGGTGCAGGACCGCGCCCTCGATCGGGGGGACGCCGCCGCCGGTTCCCGCGGTTGATTTAGAACGGCTTATTCAAACATTTTTTTGTTTTAATTTCAATCCACTATACAAGTTTCTTAAGATATGACTTGCCTTTCTCCTCTCGCTCGAAACGCTCGATGAATCCCCAATCAGGGAAAGAATAGCACGAGGCCGGGCCGAGATCCACAGCGTTTCGACGCTCCCATTTCGCGCAGGCTTTAGGAAACCCGCATCCATCCTTCGGGCGTCAGGCGCTCCTGCGGCGTGAAGCGGCTCTTATAATCCATCTTGCGCGAGCCCGACACCCAATAGCCGAGATAGACGTAAGGCAGGCCGAGCGCGCGCGCCTTGTCGATATGGTCGAGGATGAGGAAAGTGCCGAGGCTGCGCCGCTCGCTTTCCGGATCGAAGAAGGAATAGACCATGGACAGCCCGTCCGCCAGGATATCGGTCAGCGCCACGGCCAGGAGCGGCCCTTGGCCGCGCCCGGTGATGGGCGTATCGGGGCCGCGCTCGCGGTATTCGACGATGCGCGTTTGCACATGGCTCTCGCGCACCATCGTGGCGTAGTCGAAGGCGCTCATATCGGCCATGCCGCCTTCGCCGTGGCGTGCGTCGATATAGCTGCGAAACAGCGCGTATTGCTCGGATGATGGAGTAGCCGGCATGAGCGCCCCGACGACGTCCTCGTCGCGGGCGGCGATCCTGCGGTAGCTGCGCGAGGGCGCGAACTCCGCCACGAGCACCCGCACCGAGACGCAGGCCTGGCACGATTCGCAGGCGGGCCGATAGGCGATGGTCTGCGAGCGGCGGAAGCCGCCTTGCGTCAGGATGTCGTTGAGGCTCGCCGCGCGCTCGCCCACGATATGGGTGAAGACCTTGCGCTCCATGCGGCCCGGCAGATAGGGGCAGGCCGAAGGTGCGGTCAGGTAGAATTGCGGTGTGTCTCGCGGCTGGTGCGTCAAGGCTGTAGGTCCGGCCGATGCCATGATCGGAAGGCCAAGATAGCAACTGGCGCGCGCCGCTCAAGTGGCTTGCGCAAGGTTCCCCCGTCAATCCGCTTCTTCCGTCAGCGCCCCCAATCGGAGACGAGCCGAACGCGCAAGACGAGGTCGTGCAAGAGCGCCCGGTCGTGCCTGAAAACGCCGACGAGCAGAATGAACGGCGTCATCGTCGTCCCGAAAATATAGAAGAGGAGCGCGTGTGCGGCTCCGGTGACGAAATCGATCTCCCGGCCATCCATCGACCGCAGCGACAGGCCGAAGAGCCGCATGCCGAGCGTCGCTTGGGCGGGCGACGACAAGGTCAGGCCGGAATAGAGCGCCGGCGTCGCGAACCAGACGGGCACGATCAGGAACCAACTGAGCCCGAAGCTCAGGAAGCCGAGCACGAACAGCGCCAGCACGAGCGCGGCCACGAGGAAGCCGATGACGACGAGGTCGACCAGATAAGCGAAGACGCGCACGACCAGCGAGGCGGGCGCAACCCCGCTCGGCGCCGCAAGCCCGCCCCACACCGGCGCCCTCGGCTGATCGGCGAAACGGCTGGGGAATTCGGGAACGCTCGCTTGCATGGCGCGATCTCGTCGGTCGAAGCGAAAAGCCCGCCACGCGAAGATGGCGGGCTTCAGATAGGCGTGCCGGCCCCGGATTCAACGGGGCACCTTCTCCCGCGAGCGGGAGAAGGTGGGCGCTGCCGCAAGCTCAGTTCGTGATCTCGTTGTTGGTGTAGTCGATCACGCCGGCAGCGTTCTTCTTCCAGACATACATGACGTAGTCCGGACGGGTGATGTCGCCCTTCTTGTCATAGGCGATGTCGCCGATCACGGTCTTGAACGGCTTGCCCGCGTGCATGACCTCGGCCATCTTCTTGGCGTCGAGCTTGCCGACCTGCTTGGCCGCCGCGGCCATGATCTGCAACGCCGCATAGGTATAGAGCGTATAGGCCTCGGGATCGTAGCCCTTGGCCTTGAACGCGGCCACGACCTTGGCGGCCTCGGGGTGCTTGCGGGGGTCAGGCGCGAAGGTCATCAGCGTGCCTTCGGTGCCGGGGCCGCCGATCTGGGCGAACTCCTTGTCGGTGATGCCGTCACCCGACATCATCGGGGTGCTCAGGCCCTGATCGCGCATCTGGCGGATGATCAGGCCGGCTTCGGTGTGCAGCCCGCCGAAATAGACGAGATCGACATTGGCGGCCTTCAGCTTCGATACGAGCGCCGAATAGTCCTTCTCGCCAGTATTGATGCCTTCATAGACCACTTCGGTGATGCCGCCCTTGTTCATATTGAGTTTGGTGGCATCGGCCAGACCCTTCCCGTAGGGGGTCTTGTCATGGACGATGGCGATGTTCTTGCCCTTGTAGTGGCTGAGGATCCAGGCCGCGGCGACGGCGCCCTGCTGGTCGTCCCGGCCGCAAGTGCGGAACACGTTCCAGTAGCCTTCGCGATCGGTGAGCGTCGGATTGGTCGCCGAGGGCGTGATCATCAGCATTCCCGATTCCTTGTAGACTTCGGAGGACGGGATGGTGACGCCAGAATTGAAGTGGCCGATGACGAGCTTGATGCCTTCGCCGGCGAACTTATTGGCAAGCGAAACGCCCTGCTTCGGGTCCGATGCGTCGTCGCCGATCTCGATCACGATCTTCTGCCCGAGGATGCCGCCGGCTTTGTTGATATCCTCGACAGCTTGCTTGGCGCCTTCCGTCAGCTGCTTGCCGAAGGTGGCGTTCGGACCCGTCACCGGTCCGGCGACCGCGATCTTGAGATCGGCCGCGATCGCGCTTCCCGAGAAGGCGAGCCCGGCGCCGAGCGCAAGACCCATCAACAGTTTCTTCTTCATAGACACTCTCCCTCACAGGGTTGTTCGAAGGGTTCGAGCCGCGAACCCCACCGCGGTACAGCCGCGCTAGAGCCGATCATGGCGAGTTTTAGGCGCGCTGTCACTCCAAAAGGCGCGAAATCCATCGTGCCGAACGGTCAAATCATGCCGAGGATGCGCCGCGAGGCCCGGAATCGACGGGTTTCCAGCCGAACAGGCCCGCGGCCTGGTAGAGCCAGCGATAGCGGGTCGTCATCTGCCTGACACGAGTGAGGTGAAATCCCGCGAAGGTCGCAAGCAGGACGAGCGCCGTATCGATCAGATAGAACTGCGCCGAGATCAGGCTCGCCCCGAACAGCGCATAATGGATGAAACGCACGGCGACGCCGAGCGCCACCGCCGAGGCCACGAGATGCCAGCCCGGGCGCCAGGTCTGGGCGATCGCCTTGCCGGTGGAATAGCCGGCCGCCCCGCCCATGACGAGGGTCACGAGGATGAAGATGTAGACCGAGGAATCGTCATACAAAATCCCCCGCATCAATGCCTCCCGCCTTCGAGATAGGCGGCGCGCACCGAGGGGTCGGCCAGGAGCTCCCTGCCGGTGCCGCTCAAGGTGATCACGCCGTTCACCATCACATAGCCCCGATCGGCGAGCTTCAGCGCATTGAAGGCGTTCTGCTCGACGAGGAACACGGTCATGCCGTCCTTGGTGTTCAACTCGCGGATGACCTGGAAGATCTGCTTGACGATCAGCGGGGCGAGGCCGAGCGAGGGCTCGTCGAGCAGCAGCAGCTTGGGGCGCGTCATCAGGGCGCGGGCGATGGCGAGCATCTGCTGCTCGCCGCCCGACAGCGTGCCGCCGCGCTGCGCGGCGCGCTCCTTCAAGCGCGGAAAGATCGCGAAGACGCGCTCGATATCCTCGTCGAAATGGGCAAAACCGTCGAGCGCCCCGCCCATCTGCAGATTCTCGAGCACGCTCATGCGCGGAAAGATGCGGCGTCCTTCGGGGGATTGCGCCACTCCAAGCCTGGCGATCTCATGCGTCGGCAGGTTGGTGATGTCGTGCCCCGCGTAATGGATCGTGCCTTCGCGCGCCCGGGGGCGTCCGAAGATGGTCATCATCAGCGTCGATTTGCCGGCGCCGTTGGCGCCGATCAGGGTGACGATCTCGCCTTCGTTCACGTCGACGTCGACGCCGCGCAAAGCCATGATGTTGCCGTAGAAGGTCTTGACGCCGCGCACGGTCAGCAGCGGGCCGCCATGGCCGTTGGGGCGAGGCGCGGTCATGCGCGTCCCTCGACCCGGGCTTCGACCTCGGCCTCGACGGCCGCGACCTCTTCATCCTCGACGCCGAGATAGGCTGCGATGACTTTCGGGTCGTTCTTGACCTCGGCCGGCGGGCCGTCGGAGATCTTGACGCCGTAGTCGAGCACGACGACGTGGTCGGAGATCTCCATCACCACAGTCATGTCGTGCTCGATCAGGAGGATCGAGGTGTCGTCCTTGTCGCGGATATCGCGAAGCAACATGTTCAATTCCATGCTCTCGCGCGGGTTGAGCCCGGCCGCCGGCTCGTCGAGGCACAAAAGCACCGGCTTGGTGCACATGGCGCGCGCGATTTCCAATCGGCGTTGCGCGCCATAGGGCAGATCGCCCGCCGGATCGTCGGCGCGCTCGGTCAGTCCGATCCTTTCGAGCCAGCGCTCGGCGAGCTCGACCGCCTCCTTCTGGCGCGCCGTGTAGGATGAGAGGCCGAGGATGCCGAACAGCGAATAGCCCGAGGCGAGCATCAAGGGGTTATGCTGGGCGACCAGCAGGTTCTCCAGCACCGTCATTCCCGAGAACAGGCGGATGTTCTGGAAGGTGCGGGCCACGCGCGCATGCTGGGTGACGACGAAGTCGGGCATGCGCTCGAGCAGATGAATGGCGCTGTCGCCGACGCTGAGCGTACGCGCGCCTTTGGCGGTCGCCTCCTCGACCGCGGCGAAAGCGGCCTCTCCGCCATGGGCGAGGGCGACCCGGCCTTCGGTCGGCTTGTAGAAACCGGTGATGCAGTTGAACACCGTCGTCTTGCCGGCGCCGTTCGGGCCGATGAGCGCGGTGATGTCGCCGGCTTTCGCCGCGAAGGACAGGTCGTTCACGGCGGTCAAGCCGCCGAAGCGCATCGTCAGGTGCTCGACGCGGAGCAGCGTCTCGCCCTTCATCCGTGGCCCTCCTTCACGAGATCGGAGGAGATCGATTTTCGTTCCTTCAGGAACACGGTCGGCTCGCGCGTCGAGACGAGGCCGCGCGGACGCCAGATCATCATCACCACCATGGCGAGCCCGAAGATCAGGAGGCGATACTCGGCAGGGTCGAAACCCTCGCCGAAAATGGCCTTCAGGAAGTCGAGATTGCGCAGCATCTCCGGTCCCGCGATCATCGCGATGGCGGCGATGACCACGCCGATCTGCGAGCCCATGCCGCCGAGCACGACGATCGCCAAGATGACGGCGCTCTCGAGGAAGTTGAAGCTCTCGGGGCTCACGAAGCCTTGGCGCACGGCGAAGAAGGAGCCTGCGAGGCCGCCGAACAACGCCCCGGTCGCGAAGGCCGTGAGCTTGGTGGTCGTGGTGTTGATGCCGAGCGAGCGGCAGGCGATCTCGTCCTCGCGCAGCGCCTCCCAGGCGCGCCCGACCGGCAGCTTGCGCAGGCGCGTGGTCACGAGGCTCGTGAGCAAGGCGAGCGTCAAGATCAGGTAGAACAGGAAAACGATGCGGTGCATGGGCGTGAATTCGAGCCCGAAGACCGCCGCGAAGCCGTCATCGTCATCGGTGAAGGGGATACCGAAGAAGCTGGCGCGCGGGATCGAGGCGATGCCCGCTCCGCCATTCGTGACCGGGACCCAGTTGATGAGCACGAGGCGGATGATCTCGCCGAAGGCGAGTGTGACGATGGCGAGATAATCGCCGCGCAGGCGCAGCACCGGGAAGCCGAGCAGCACGCCCCAGCTGGCGGCAAGCATTCCCGCGATCGGCAGGCAGACCCAGAAGGAGAGATGGAAGGTCGTCGAGAGGATGGCGTAGGAGTAGGCGCCGATGGCGTAGAAGGCGACGTAGCCGAGGTCCAGGAGGCCGGCGAGCCCGACCACGATGTTGAGCCCCCAGCCGAGCATCACATAGGTGAGGACGAGGATGCCGAGATCGATCCAGTAACGCGCCTCGGAGAGGCCGCCATTGATCAGCGTCGCGAGCAGCGGGTAGGCGATGGCGAGGCCGAGCGCGACGGGCAGGCCGATGCTGGTCAACGTGTGGCGAGGCGCCGCGACCGTCTTGATCGCCTCCTTGCGCGAAACCGGCTGGCGCGCGGCGCGCGCCTCCTTGCCCCAGAGCGTCAGATAGCCGAGCCGCGCCAGGAATACGGCGAGGCACAAGGCCGCGGTAAGGCCGAAGCGCGGGTAGAGCGCAAGCCTTCCGGTATCATCCGAATCGGTCCGCAAGGTGACGAGCGGAACGCAGAGGCCAAGCATCACCAAAGCAGCGAAGCCGGCATCCTTCAGGGCCGCGAAGAGGCGGTCTGGAACGGCGGTCGTGCCGGCGGCGGCGGTCGTGCTCTGTTGGACGACGGCCATGGCCTTTAGACCTTCTCGACGTCGGGCTTGCCGAGCAGGCCCTGCGGCATGAAGATCAGCGTGATGGCGAGGATCGAGAAGGCCGCGACGTCCTTGTATTCGATCGAGAAATAGGCAGACCACATGGTCTCGATGAGCCCGATCACCACCCCGCCCAGCACGGCGCCCGGGATCGAGCCGATGCCGCCGAGCACCGCCGCCGTGAAGGCCTTTACCCCCGGCACGAAGCCGTCCGAGAAGGAGACGACGCCGTAATAGACGAGATACATGGTGCCGGCGACCGCGGCCAACGCGGCGCCCATGACGAAGGTGAGCGAGATGGTGCGATCGACGTCGACGCCGAGCAGTGCCGCCATCCGCTGGTCCTGTTCGCAGGCGCGCTGCGCCCGCCCGAGCGGCGTCTTCTGCACCACATACCAGAAGGCCGCGAGCAGCACCGCCGTGACGATCATGATCATCAATTGCTTATAGGCGAGCGCCACCGTGTAGCCGCCCTGCTCGAACAGCACGATCACGTCGCGAATCATGGGCGGCGTCGGCTTGTTGCGCGCACCCTGGATCACCTGCACGAAATTGGACAGGAAGATCGATACCCCGATCGCCGAGATCAACGGCGCGAGGCGAAAGGCGCCGCGCAAGGGCCGGTAGGCCACCCTTTCGATCGCCCACCCCCAGAGCGAGGTGAGCACCATGCCGATCACGAGCACGATCAGGAGGGCGACAACGATCGAGCTGATGCCCAACACGGTGGTCAGCAGCACGAAGGTGATGAGGGCGATGAAGGCCGACACCATGAACAGGTCGCCATGCGCGAAGTTCACCATGCCGATGATGCCGAAGACCATCGTGTAGCCGATCGCGATCAATCCGTAGATGGCGCCAAGGGTCAGCCCGTTGATGAGCTGCTGGATGAACACTGCCATGCGCTGACTGAACTCCCCTCGGCCTCTGGACCCGGCTGTGGTTCGGGCGCGGGAGCGCTTCAAGAACCGTGCCAAGTTTCTGCATCCCAGCCATGTGGTAGCAACGCCGCCGGCATCGCGCAACTGGGAGGGGGCGAGTGGATGGCGAGTGGAGAGTAGCGAGTGGAGAGTGGCGACTGGCGAGGTGACGGAATTCCTCCAACCTCCGCTTTCTATTCGCTGTTCGCTACTCGCCATTCGCCCTTGTTGCCATTCGCCCCTCGCCATTCGCCCCTATATGGCGCTAACCTCCGCGCGACCGAATGAAAGGATGCCGCCATGGCCATGAACATGACGGGTGAGGTGAAGCTCCCCGCGGACAAAGCGACCATCTGGACCAAGCTGAACGATCCCGAAGTGCTCAAGGCCTGCATTCCCGGCTGCCAGGAGCTGGTGAAGGAAGGCGACACGGCCTTCCGCGCGGTCACGAAGCTCGCCATCGGGCCCGTCAAGGCGACCTTCAAGGGCAAGGTCACGCTCTCCGACATCGACGCGCCGAACGGCTACACCATCACCGGCGAAGGGGAGGGCGGCATCGCCGGCTTCGCCAAGGGCGGCGCCAAGGTGCGCTTGTCGGATGCCGAAGGCGGCGGCACCATCCTCTCCTATGACGTTCAGGCGAATGTCGGCGGCAAGATCGCTCAGCTCGGCTCGCGCCTGATCGACGGCGTGGCCAAGAAAATGTCGGACGCCTTCTTCGCCAATTTCGTGAAGGCGGTCGACGGGGGTACTCCGGCGCAATAGCCTGCGCCGGTCGGGTTCAGTGCGAGCGCCGTCGCGAAAGCGGCCATCGTCACGAAGTGAATGGAATGTTAAGATATTGCCGCTGATTGCGCTCCATTGAATCGGCGCAAAACAGCACGAAAACGCGATTCAAAAATCGCTGATTGCGCTTGACACCCCGTTTCGAGGGGTCGACATTAGAAACAGTCGAAGGACGAGGCGTCGAGGCGCGGCCTGATACGGCCGGCGCTTCGGAAACGGGCCTCTTGGTTTTCGGCTTCCAAACGCCCGCGGCGACGGGCCGCCAGGGCCATAATCGGCGAGCCCCGTCACGGGCATCGCGTGGAGGACATGATGGCGAGCGTTTCCCTGACGATCAATGGCAAGGCGGTGAAGGCGAATGTCGATTCGCGCACCTTGCTGGTCGAGTTTCTGCGCGAGCACCAGCGCCTTACCGGCACGCATGTCGGCTGCGACACCAGCCAATGCGGCGCCTGCACGGTGCATATGGACGGCAAGGCCGTGAAGTCGTGCACCTTGCTCGCCGTGCAATGCGAGGGGGCGCATGTCACGACCATCGAGGGTCTGGCCCATGGCGAGCATCTGCATCCGATGCAGGCCGCCTTCCGCGAGCATCACGGGCTGCAATGCGGCTATTGCACCCCGGGCATGATCATGACCGCCGTCGATATGGTGCATCGTTTGGGACACGATCTGGACGAGCACACCATCCGCGAGGAGCTCGAGGGCAATATCTGCCGCTGCACCGGCTATCACAATATCGTCAAATCGATCGCCGCCGGCGCCAAGGCGATGCGCAGCCACCACGCCCATCAGCAGGCGGCCGAGTAAGGCGCAAGCCGCGCTCGGATGACCAGATAGCGGGGCGAAGCACGGCTCGGTCGAACGAGACCGCTCCTCCAGCCCCGGATACGCAACCCGCCGAAGCGGCAACTTGAAAAACAGCCGCAGGCTCTGGGACAAACGCTCGGGAGACATTCACATGACATCGACCGGCATCGGCGCATCCGTCAGGCGCAAGGAAGACCATCGCTTCATCACCGGCAAGGGCCGCTATACGGACGACATCGACCGGCAAGGCCAGGCCCATGCCTATTTCCTGCGCTCGCCGCACGCGCACGCCAAGATCAAGTCGATCGACCTGCACAAGGCCAAGCGGATGCCCGGAGTCGTCTCGATCCTGACCGGCGACGACATCGCCGCCGACAAGGTCGGTGGCCTCATCTGCGGCTGGATGATCCACTCGAAGGACGGCACGCCGATGAAGGCCGGCGCCCATCCGGCGCTCGCCCAAGGCAAGGTGCGCTATGTCGGCGACCATGTCGCCGTGGTGATCGCCGACACCCTCGATCAGGCGAGGGACGCGAGCGAGGCGATAGGCGTCGATTATGAGGTGCTCGGCGCGCAGGTCGATACCGCGACGGCGCAACGCCAAGGCGCGCCGGTGATCCACGACGTAGCCCCCGACAACACGGTCTATCGCTGGCATCTCGGCGACAAGGCGAAGACGGACGCTGCCTTCGCCGCCGCCGAGCACGTGACCAAGATCGATCTCGTCAACAACCGGCTCGTGCCGAACGCCATGGAGCCGCGCGCCGCCATCGGCGAATACGACACGGGCGATGGGTCTTCACGCTCTACACCACGAGCCAGAACCCGCATGTGGCGCGCCTGGTGCTCTCGGCCTTCATCGGCATCGCGCCCGAGAACAAGCTGCGCGTCGTCGCCCCCGATGTCGGGGGCGGCTTCGGCTCCAAGATCTTCATCTATGCGGAGGAAACCGTGTGCGTCTGGGCCGCCAAGAAGGTCGGACGGCCGGTGAAGTGGACCGCGGACCGCACGGAGGCCTTCCTGTCGGACGCGCACGGGCGCGACCATGTGACTCACGCCGAGCTCGCCACCGACGAGACCGGCAAGATCACCGCGCTGAGAGCCAAGACCATCGCCAATCTCGGCGGCTATCTGTCGACCTTCTCTTCGTCGGTGCCGACCTATCTCTACGCGCCATTGCTGTCTGGTCAGTATGATATCGCGAACATCTATTGCGAGGTGGACGGCGTCTATACCAACACGACGCCGGTCGATGCCTATCGCGGCGCCGGCCGCCCCGAGGCGACATTCGTCGTCGAGCGCCTCGTCGAAGCCGCGGCGCGCGAGATCGGCCAGGATCCCGCCAAGTTCCGCCGGAAGAACTACATCAAATCCTTCCCGCATCAGACGCCGGTGATCATGGCCTATGACGCGGGCGACTATGCGGCCTCGCTCACCAAGGCGATGGAGGCCGCCGACTACGCCAATATCGGCAAGCGCAAGCGCGAAAGCCAAAAGAACGGCAAGCTGCGCGGCATCGGCTTCTCGTCCTATATCGAGGCTTGCGGCATCGCTCCGTCCGCGGCCGTGGGCTCGCTCGGCGCGGGCGTGGGCTTGTGGGAATCGGCGGAGGTGCGCGTCAATCCGATCGGCACCGTCGAGGTGCTCACCGGCTCCCACAGCCATGGCCAGGGTCACGAGACGACTTTCGCCCAGCTCGTCTCCGAGAGGCTCGGGGTGCCGATCGAGAATGTCTCGATCGTTCATGGCGACACCGACAAGGTGCAGTTCGGCATGGGCACCTATGGCTCGCGCTCGGGCGCGGTGGGCATGACGGCGATCTACAAGGCGCTCGACAAGGTGATCGAGAAGGGCAAGAAGGTCGCGGGCTTCGTGCTTGAGGCGTCGGCCGGCGATATCGAGTTCAAGGACGGCAAATTCTCGGTCAAGGGCACCGACAAATCGGCCGATTTCGGCGCGATCGCCTTGCAGGCCTATATCGCGCATAAGTTCTCGGGCGAGCAATTGGAGCCCGGCCTGAAGGAGGGCGCGTTCTACGACCCGACCAATTTCACCTTCCCGGCCGGCGTGCATATCTGCGAGGTCGAGATCGATCCCGGCACCGGGATGACACGCATCGACCGCTGGACCGCCGTCGATGATTTCGGCGTCGTCATCAACCCGATGATCGTCGAGGGACAGGTGCATGGCGGCATCGCGCAAGGCATCGGCCAAGCGCTGCTCGAAGGCGCGGTCTACAACAAGGAAGGCCAGCTCGTCACCGCGAGCTTCATGGACTATGCGATGCCGCGCGCCGACGACCTGCCATCCTTCAGCGTCGGCACCACGGTGACGCCGTGCCCCTCGAACCCGCTCGGCATCAAGGGCTGCGGGGAGGCCGGCGCGATCGCCGCGCCCGCCGCCGTCATCAACGCCATCACCGATGCCGTCGGTCACGAGCATGTCGCCATGCCGGCGACCGCCGAGACGGTGTGGAAAGCCTGCCAGCGCTCCCCGCACAAGCTGGCCGCGGAATGAGCGCCCGAATTTCAGGAGGATAGGACGATGTATGCATTCGAATATGTCCGGGCGAACAGCGTGCGAGGCGCGGCTTCCGCCTTGACGAAGCATGTGGAGGGCAAGATCCTCGCGGGCGGACACACGCTGATCCCCACGATGAAGCAGAGGCTCGCGAGCCCTTCGGCGCTCGTCGATCTCGGCGGCGTCAAGGACCTCGCCGGCATCGAGCAGCGCGGGCGCTCCCTGATCATCGGCGCCATGACGACTCATGCGGCGGTGGCGGCTTCCGAGGCGGTCAAGGCCTCGATCCCCGCGCTCGCCGAGCTCGCCCATATGATCGGCGATCCGGCGGTGCGCAGCCGCGGCACGATCGGCGGCTCGATCGCCAACAACGATCCCGCCGCCGATTATCCGGCCGCTTGCGTCGCGCTCAATGCGATCATCGTCACCAACAAGCGCAAGATTCCGGCCGGCGAATTCTTTAAGGGTCTCTTCGAAACCGCGCTCGAGGCGGGCGAAATCATCGTGCGGATCGCCTTCAGGCCACCGTCCCGGGCCGCCTATACGAAGTTCCGCAACCCGGCCTCCCGCTTCGCTCTCGTCGGCGTCTTCGTTGCCAAGAAGGGCTCCGAGATCCGCGTCGCCGTGACCGGGGCCGGCAACCAAGGCGTATTCCGCTGGCACGCCGCGGAGGAAGCCTTGGCCAAGCGCTTCAACCCCAAATCCCTCGAGGGGCTCACGATCGCCGCCAGCGGCATGAATGCCGACATTCATGCGAGCGCCGACTATCGCGCCCATCTCGTCGCCGTCATGACGCAGCGGGCCGTGGCGAAGGCGCTCGGGAAATAAAGAGGGCGGAGGACGGAGGACAGAGGGGCAATCGGCGGGGTCGGTTCATCTGCCGTCCGTCGTCCTGCATGGAGGCGGGCATGGCGTCCTACACGTTCACGGTGAATGGCAGCGCTCGCAAGGTCGAGAGCCGCGATCCCGACCAGCCCTTGCTCTACGTGCTGCGCAACGCGCTTCGCCTCACGGGTCTGAAATTCGGCTGTGGGCTCGGCCAATGCGGGGCCTGCACGGTCATCGCCGATGGCGCTCCGATCCGTTCCTGCCAATTGCCGGTGTCGGCAGCGCAGGGGCAGAACATCACGACCATCGAGGGCCTCGGCACGCCCGAGAAACCGCATCCCGTTCAAGCAGCCTTCATCGCCGAGCAGGCCGCCCAATGCGGCTATTGCACCAACGGCATGGTGATGACCTCGGCTGCCCTGATCGCCCAAAGCCCGAAGCCCAGCCTGCAAGAGATCAAGGACGCCTTGTCGGCCAATCTTTGCCGATGCGGGACGCATGACCGCGTGCTGAGCGCCGTCATGCGCGCCACCGGGAGGCCGAGAACATGAAGGCCGCCAAGAACGTCGCCAAGAACGCTGCCAAGAACGCCGCCAAGAACGCCGCCATGGACTCCTGGCTGTCGCGCCGCGCGCTCCTGAAGGCTTCCGGCGTTCTGGTCGTTGCGATTGGAGCGCCGCTGGAGGCGCTGTCCGAGACCTCGGGCGCGGCGAATGGGGTGGCCGGCCGCGTGCTCGATCCGACCGCGGTCGACGCTTATTTCGCGATGCATCAGGACGGCACCGTCACGCTCTACTGCGGCAAGGTCGATCTCGGGACGGGCTTGCGCATCGCCGTCCCGCAAATGGCCGCCGAAGAGCTCGGCATCGGTCTCGACAAGATCAAGCTCGTCGAGGGCGACACGGCGCTCACGCCCGACCAGGGCACGACCGGGGGCAGCACCGGCGTCGCGCGCGGCGGGGTGCAGATCCGCCAGGCGGCGGCCACGGCCCGCGAGGCGCTCATCCGCATGGGCGCCGAGCGCCTGGGCAAGCCGATCGGCGAATGCGAGGCCGCGGACGGCGAGGTGCGGCCGAAGAATGGGGGCACCGGCATTGCCTTCGGCGCGCTCATCGGCGATCGGCAATTCGCGCTCAAGCTCGACCCGAAGGCGCCGCTCAAGAATCCCGACCTCTATACCTTGGTCGGCAAGCCTCTGCCGCGCCCCGACATCCCGGCCAAGGTGACCGGGCTTCATCCCTATGTGCATAACCTGCGGGTCGAGGGCATGCTGCACGGGCGCGTCGTGCGCCCGAAAGCGGTCGGCGCAAAGCTCGTCTCGGTCGATGAAGGCTCGATCGCCCATATCCAGGGCGCGCGTGTCGTCCGCATCGGAGATTTTCTAGGCGTTGTGGCCGAAGATGAATGGGATGCCATCTGCGCCGCGCGCGCGCTCGAGGCGAACTGGGACAGCCGCGAGACGCTGATGGGCCATGAAGGCGTCCGGCAATGGATGCGCGCCGGGCCCTTCGCGGGAGACGAGGTGCTCGCCAGGAGAGGCGACGCAGCCGCCGTCCTCGCCGCAGCGAAGGATCGTATCAGCGGCGAGTACTACTGGCCGGTGCAGACGCATGGCTCGATGGGGCCGTCCTGCGCGGTCGCCGATATGCGCGACGGCAAGGCGACCATCTGGACCGCCTCGCAAGGCACGCATCGCTTCCGCTTCGCCTTCGCGAATTTCCTCGGCCTGGCCCCCGACGCGGTGAGGCTCGTCTATCTGGACGGCGCCGGCTGCTACGGCATGAACGGCCATGACGATGCGGCCGCGGATGCGGCGCTGATGTCACGCGCCGTCGGGCGGCCGGTGCGCGTGCAATGGATGCGCGAGGACGAGCACGGCTTCGATCCCAAGGGGCCGCCGCAGCTCCTCGCCCTCGAAGGGGCGCTCGGCGCCGACGGCAAGATCGCCGCCTGGCGCACCGAGATGTGGCTGCCGAAGGCGACGGCCAGATTGCCGAATGTTCCGCTGCTCGGGCCTGAGGCTGCCGGCCTGAAGCAGCCGCTCGGCATCTCGACCGGGCTCATCACCCAGAACGCCGCGCCGGCCTATGCGGTGCCGAATGTCGAGGTGCTCGTCCATTGGCTCGAGGATGCGCCGTTGCGGCCCTCCAATATCCGCGCGCCCGGCAAGCCCGCCAACAGCTTCGCGGTCGAGAGCTTCGTCGACGAGCTGGCCGCGCGGGCGCGCCAGGACGCGCTCGCTTTCCGCCTCGCCTCGCTCTTTGACCCGCGCGGCATCGAGGTGATGCAGCGCGCCGCGACGTTGATCGGCTGGCAGGCGAGGCCCTCTCCTGGTCCCGGGGCGAACGGCCCAGCTGCGAACGGTGCCGGCGGGCGCGGCCGCGGCATCGCTTATGTCCACTACAAGGACAGCGAGAATTATGTGGCGATCGCCATGGAGGTCGAGGTCGAGCGCTCGAGCGGCGCCATCCATGTGCGGCGCGTGTCATGCGCGCATGATTGCGGGCTGATGATCAACCCGGACGGCGTGAAGGCGCAGGTCGAAGGCAATATCCTGCAGACATTGAGCCGCGCCCTGTTCGAGGAGATCAAGTTCGATCGCCATGGCGTGACGAGCACCGATTGGGCGAGCTATCCCATCCTCACCTTCCCCGATGTGCCGGAGCTCCTGATCGATCTCGTCCAGCGGCCGCACGAACCCCCGCTCGGGGCGGGCGAGGCTTCGAGCGCGCCGGTTGCGGCGGCGCTCGCCAATGCCGTCTACGACGCCTGCGGGGCGCGGCTGCGCAGCGTGCCCTTCACGCCGGAACGCGTGAGGGCGGCGCTCGCCGGCGACGGCAAGTCCGGCTGAGTGTGATCGAAGCCCGCGGGGATGCCACTTGCCTCGCCTGAGCCGCTGGCGACCGCGACGGTCGCTGGCGTGCGGCTCGATTTGGCGGTCGCCGACATCACGACGCTCGCCCTCGACGCGATCGTCAACGCGGCGAACACCTCGCTGCTGGGTGGAGGCGGCGTCGACGGAGCGATCCACCGCGCGGCGGGCCAGGAATTGCTGGCGGAATGCCGCAGGCTCGGGGGCTGCGAAACGGGCGACGCCAAGATCACGCGCGGCTATCTCCTCGAGGCGAAATACGTCATCCACGCGGTCGGGCCGGTCTGGGGCGGCGACCCGGTGGAGAGCGATCGCCTGCTCGCCTCCTGCTACCGCAAGGCGCTTAGGCTCGCCCGCGAGAAGCAACTGACCTCGATCGCCTTCCCGGCGATCTCCACCGGCATCTATCGCTTTCCGGCGGATCGCGCCGCGAGCGTTGCCTTGGCCGCGGTGAAATCCGAGATCGAGAGCGACCGGGCGAGCCTTCGGCGCATCGTCTTCTGCTGCTTCTCGCGAGATGCAGCCGAGCATTACCAGGCGGCCTTCGCCAGCGGTGGATTTGAATGACAAAGTGAGGAGCGCCAGTCATCGCGCGCGTTTCTTCGGCTTTGCGACACTTTTGCAGAGATCCGTCCCAAATCATTGAAATCTGGCACGGATGACTAGAGCTATTGACACCATATGGTTTTCCATACCATATAAGCTTGCATGAAGGCCGAACTGCTGTTCCATCAGCGCATCGACTATGACGATGGCGCGATCGTGGAAATGGTATTCTGGCGCGTTCCGTCACCGGTCCCACCGTCGACCCATGGCCTGAAATACTCGCTGTTCTATGGCCGTCAGGGTGTGCGGGAGGTCGGCTACGACAATGAGCGCGGCAAAGGGGATCATCGGCACTTCCAAGGTGTCGAGACGGCCTATGCGTTCATCACCGTCGAACGGCTGATGGCCGATTTCTGGTCCGATGTGCGGGCCTTGCGAGGTGGCAAATGAGCGACGTGAAAATCACCGTTGGTGGCGCCATTGAAGACGAGGCGGCGCGCAAGTTCATCGATGCTTGGCACCGTGCCGAGCGCGGCGAGATCTTGCATGAGCGCCATCTGGCGTTCGAAAGTTGGGACGCCCTCACTCGCGTGCTGACCGGGAAGCGGATGGAGCTGCTGCGGTATGTCCGCCGGCACAAGGTCGCGAGTGTGCGCGCCCTGGCGAAGGCGCTCGAGCGCGACTATAGCAATGTTCACGCAGACGTCCAAGCCCTTACGGCAGCGGGGCTTCTCGACTCCACGGATAGTGGCATGCGCGCCGACTACGACGCTATCGAAACCAAGATTGCGATCTAAGATCACGGGTCATGGCCGCGCCGAGCATTCCTGATCGGCGCAAGTTCTCGCTCGCCGATCTCGAACGGTAGCTTTTCGCCACCGGCGCCCTATTTCGACAACGCCGCCGACGCATGCCATATAGGGTTTGGCGCCTAGCCGGAGGCGGACGCCATCCACCATCCCACTCCCTTAGTGTGACCCGCCCGCGTGACAACGAATTCTGCGTCCCATCTCCCAGCTTCCATCGACGCGACCCTGAAGCTCCTGAAGGAGGGCGGCTATGTCGGGGATCGCGCGCTCGCGACCGTGCTGTTCCTGGCGCTCAGACTCGGCCGGCCGCTCTTCCTCGAAGGCGAGGCCGGCGTCGGCAAGACGGAGATCGCCAAGGTGCTGGCCGCTACGCTCGGCCGAAGATTGATCCGCCTGCAATGCTATGAGGGGCTCGACGTCTCCTCCGCCGTCTATGAGTGGAACTATGCCGGCCAGATGATGGCCATCCGCCTCGCCGAAGCGCAAGGGGGAGGGGAGGCCTTCGACAAGGGACGGATCGAACAGGACATCTTCTCCGACCGGTTCCTGGTGAAGCGCCCGCTGCTGCAAGCGCTCGAGCCCGATACGGCGGGTGTGCCGGTGCTGCTGATCGACGAGCTCGACCGCACCGACGAGGCCTTCGAGGCCTATCTGCTCGAGCTGTTGTCGGATTTCCAGGTGACGGTGCCCGAGCTCGGCTTGATCAAGGCGGCGCATCCTCCGATCGTGATCATCACCTCCAACCGCACGCGCGAGATCCATGACGCGCTGAAGCGGCGCTGCCTCTATCACTGGCTCGACTACCCCACGGTCGAGCGGGAGCTCGCCATCGTGCGCGCCAAGGCGCCGGGCATCGGCAAGCGCCTCGCGGCCGAGCTCGTCGCCTTCGTGCAGGCGATCCGCAAGGAGGATTTGTTCAAGCTGCCGGGCGTCGCCGAGACGCTCGACTGGGCGGCCGCGCTCGCGGAGCTCGACGCCGTCGCGCTCGATCCGACCGAAGTATCCGACACGCTCGGCGTGCTTTTGAAATACCAGGACGATATCGCCAAGATGCAGGGCGGGCGCGTCGCCGAGCTGATCGAGGAGGCGAAGGCTGCGGCGCGCGCATGAGCGACCACCACCTCCCCGACAATATTGCCCATTTCGCCCGCGCCCTGCGCAAGGCGGGCTTGAGGGTCGGACCCGGCACGGTGCTGCAGGCGCTGGCGGCGATCGAGGCGTCGGGCATTGGCGGGCGGGACGATTTATACTGGACCCTGCATTCGGTCTTCGTGACGCGCCATGAGCAGAGCCCACTGTTCGAGCAGGCCTTCCACATCTTCTTCCGGCGGCGCGGGCTTCTGGAGAAGATGATCGCCGCCATGAGCCCGATCGCGCCTTCGCTCGCGGCCGAGCAGCGAAAGCAGGAAGCGGGCGCATTGCGGGTCAACGAGGCGTTGCAGCCGAAGGTCGAGCGCCAGCAGCCGAAGGCGCGCGAGACCGAGATCTCGGCGGAGTTCCTGGCCTCCTCGACCGAGCTTCTGCAAACCAAGGACTTCGCCCAGATGACGGCAGCCGAGATCGCGCTGGCGCAGCGGCGCATTGCGCGCCTCGTCATGCCGGATGACGCGGTCGCGACGCGTCGTTTCATCGCCGATCCGCGCGGGCCGCGCATCGATCCGCGCGCCAGCTTCCGCCGGTCCTTGCGTTCGGGCGGGGCGACCATCGAGCTGGCCCGGCGCAGCCGTCGGGTGCGCCATCCGCCGATCGTCGCGCTTTGCGATATCTCGGGCTCGATGGATGATTACACGCGCATCTTCCTGCATTTCCTGCATGCGCTGATGGAGGCGAGGGGGCGCGTGCAGGTCTTCCTGTTCGCCACGCGGCTCACCAATGTGACGCGCCAGCTGCGCGCCCGCGATCCCGACGAAGCGCTCGCCCGGTGCGGCGGCATCGTCAAGGATTGGGCCGGCGGCACGCGCATCGCCGACGCGCTGCACGACTTCAACCGCGACTGGTCGCGGCGGGCGCTGTCCGGAGGACCGGTCGTGCTGCTGTTCACCGACGGGCTCGAGCGCACGCTCGATCATGACCTCGCCTTCGAGACGGACCGGCTGCGCCGCTCCTGCCGCCGCCTCGTCTGGCTCAATCCGCTCTTGCGCTACAAGTCTTTCGAGGCGCGCGCGGCGGGCATTCGCGCCATGCTGCCGCATGTGGATGAATTCCGGCCGATCCACAACCTCGCATCGATCGCCGGTCTCTGCGAGGCGCTGCGGACCGGCCGCGACGCCAAGACCGATCCGCGCCGATGGATCGCCCAGGCTGCCTAGTGTGGTGAATTTGAAGTTCCTATCACATGGATGGCATGCGCGCGGTAGGAACTTCAAATTCGAAAACCACACTAGAAACAATAACTTGCTAGTGCAGCTTTTGAATCCGAAATTCGCCCCGCGCGTTGCTCCAATGTGATGCGAATT
>JBIOEJ010000005.1:0-96427 GCA_044445965.1 Hyphomicrobiales bacterium | reverse complement strand
TCCCAAGCGTCTCAGCTGCCTCCGCCTGGCTCAACACACCCTCTTCATGGCGATCCAGCAATGCTTCAAATCGCATCCGTCCTATCCCTTCGTGAATGCGTGCCCGGTCCATGAACGCTCCTTGTTTGGAGCCGTTCTAAAACCGGACACTTCACGAGCTACATAATCCGGACACTTCACGAGCTAACCACAGCCTCGCATCGACCTCTTGCCTTGGCCGAAGAGCGGGAGTATGTTCCCTCTTCGTTCGATCAACCCCGGCGAAAGCATCTCGCCCCGTTGATTGTCTTTGCCGAGCCGTGCCTACGCCGTCCTCGCTGTAGACTTTCCCCGTCCTTGCAGCGAGGCTTGTTTGAAAAGGGCCTTCCAAATCAAACTCGCGTCGCCTTCCGGCAGGCGCGGGCCTCCGGCCAGGTCTCTGCAGCGCTGGTTGTGCGCGGTGCGCGGCGCCTGTAAATCGCCTGTTGTTTACAGGTGGAGCAGGTTGCACAACCTGAGCCGGGCTAGCCCCTCGCGAGGCCGAAGAAATCCATCATCATCTCGAACTGGCCGGCGAGCATGTGACGGCCGGGCTGCACCTTGCAGCCGCGATCCCGCGCCGCGGCGAGGAGCGGTGTCACCTCGTTCGCCATGACCACCACGAACTTCGTGCCGGGGCGAGGGCCGGCATTCCACGCGCTGGCCGGCGCCACGGCACCGCTGAAGCGAACAGCCAATGCGGACGATGTCGCTGCCGCAATCCTCGCCTGCGCCACCCATCTCGGCTTCGCCACCGGCACGACCCCACCGGCACGACCCTTGTCGTCGATGGGGGAAGGGCGCTAGGGTAAGAGCCGCTGGCGGCTCCTGGTCGGACAAGCATTGAATGGTGCGAATTCTCGGGATCCTTCGCTTCGTCCTTGCTGAATTCGGGCCTCTCATCGTCTTCCTGGCGCTGGCATGGGCCGTCGGCACCAAGGCGGCGATCGCCGGCTCGGTGGCCTTCATCATCGGCGACGCGATCTGGCGCTACCGCAAGGGGATCGCCTTCACGCGAATCTACATTCTGGTGAGCGCGCTGACCATCGTGTTCGGCGCGATCGATCTCGTCTCGGCGACGCCGTTCATGCTGAAATACGAGGCGGTCGTGACAAATGTCGCGACTGGAATAGCCTTCGCCATCGGCGCCCGAGGGCCAAAGCCGATGATCCAGGAGGTGGCGGAGCAACGACAGGGCACTCCCTTTCCGGAGGGAGAGGATTTCCGACGTTTCTTCCAGCTCTTCACCCTGCTCTGGGCGGCCTATTTCTTCCTCAAGGCAGCATTCTACCTGTGGATCGGCCTGATCATGCCGCTCGCCCAAGCGATGGCGGTGCGCTCCGTCGTGGGCGGCGTCAGCCTCGGCCTCATGACCGCGCTCAGCGTCACCCAGGGACGAAGGCTGTTCATGCTCTGCCGCAGATTAGGGCTCGTGCCGATGGTCGAGCGGAGCGGGTAGGGCCGGAAAGCCTTGCCCCTCCGCCGCGCAATCGCCACCCTTTTTGCGCAAGGGGGAAATCGACGTCACCGCGGCCGCATGCCCCTCATTCCGCCGCGGCTTTGACGCGCGATTGCGCCGCGAACCATTGCCGTAGCGCGCTGTCGCCGGAGGCCCTGGCCGCTCTAGGGAGAACCTTGTCGGACAGGCCGGCCGATTTCTTCACGAAGTCGAGCGGCCCGTCCCAGCCGAAATTGCGATAGACGGCACCAAGATGCGCGAAGGGCGGCGATTGCGCGAAGAGCTGCAAGGTCAGCCGATGGCCGGCATAGTCGGAATTCAGGAGGTCGCGTGCGAAGGCGAGGAGCTTGCGCCGATCGTCGGCCGTCCAATCGGCGTTGACCGTATAGAATTTGTCGAGGCCGCCGGATGCAAGCGCCGCGCCTCGGCAGCGGTGGTTGCCAGGCTTCGCCGAACCTGTCATTTCGTCGAAAAAGAATGCGAGCGCATTTCCCGATCCGATGGCATCGTAGCGCGGGTGTTGTTTTTTGTGCTGCAATTTCTGCAGCGAACCGGAGGCCACCTCGCCTCCGCGAGCGTATGCTTGGCCGGAGAATGCCGTAGACCATGACCTTCTCGATCCTCGGACGCTGCCCGCACACGGGCATGATCGGCATGGCGGTCGCCTCCTCGAGTCCGGCGGTCGCCGCGCGCTGCGCCTATGCCCGCGCGGGCGTCGGAGTCGTCGCGACGCAGAACATCACCGACCCGACGCTCGGACCGAAAGGCTTGGACTTGATGGCGCAAGGGCTCGGCGCCGAGAGCGCGCTCGAGCGTCTCAAGGGCGCAGCCTCCCATATCGAGTACCGCCAATTGGCCTTGGTCGATCGCCTGGGAGGCAGTGCCGCCTTCTCGGGGCGAAAGACGCTGGGAATCCATGCCGTCGTACTTGGCCGGAACGCCGCTTCGGCCGGCAATCTCCTCAAGCATGCGGATATCCCCGCGCAAATCCTCGCGCGCTTTCGGATGGATGAGGCGGCCCAGCTCGGGGACCGCTTGATCCACGCCTTGGCGGCCGGCCTCGCGGCGGGGGGAGAGCAAGGCCTCGTGCATTCGGCCGGCCTCATCGTGGTCCGCGACGTCGCCTGGCCGGTCGCCGACCTCAGGGTCGACTGGCACGATACCGATCCGATCGGCGAATTAGCCGCGCTATGGCTGCGCTGGAAACCGCAAATGGACGACTATGTCACGCGCGCCCTCGATCCGGCGCGAGCGCCCGCCTATGGGGTGGCTGGGGACAAGTAGCGCTGAGGCGATCCGTCGAAGAATAGCGCGTCATGGCCGTGCCGATCCTCGGATAAGTCCGAGGACGGCCATATCGAGAAAATGCCGCCTCAGCAGCCTTTGATGCGCTCCCAATATTGCAGTTCTTGCACGCGGCGCGCCTCATAGCCGTAGAGCTTGCCATAGGGAGGGAAGCAACCCCTTCCGAACGCCGAGATCGCGCGTTCGGTCTGGAAGCAATAGCCATTGCGAGCATAGATGGCGTTGCGCTGATACCAAAGATCATTGCAGCCCATCCCCGAGGCATCTTGGGCCAAAGCCGGCCCACCGCTTGCCACCGCGAGAGTCGAAAATCCGATCAAAGCCGCAAGACAAAGTCTTGCCGAGTACTTGAAAACGCCCACGATCACCTCCCGATTGACATCGCCATCACGCGAACGAGCTGTTCTCCAGAAGCTATCCGGCTTGGGTTGTTAGAGATGCGCATTCATGGCCCGACTAGGCCTTGCGCCAAATCAATCTCCCTAAGGCAATTCGCCGCCCATTCCGAGCAATTCGGGCCGATATTCGAAATGCATCGTATCGTAATGGCCCCAATGCCCTCCCCAAATGAAGCCGTGCCGTTCGAAGATGTCGACGATCTCGAACGGCATTCGATTGGCGTAGGAGAACGGCCCGGTCTTGCCCTGCTTCCACAGCCAGTAATCCGCAAACTTCACATTGAGATCGATCGCCGCCGCATAGGCGTGCATGCTGCGCGTACCGCTATCGGCGATCACCCGGCAATTATAGGTCCCGGCGCTCGGATAGGCGTAGTCGCGCAGGGTCGGAGGCAGCGATTCGAGCTCGGCTGAGACTGCCTTCAGCCTTGAGGCGACGCCGTTGATCGAGGTGACCCGCAGCTTCTTGCCCCAGGATTTCGGCATCCAGCTTACCGTCGCGAGACGAGCTTCGACCTCGTTCTTCGAACAGTCGCCATACATCTTGTCGAAAAAGGCCCGGTTGCGAAAACGCCCCGGGTCGTCGTCTTGCGCGGCAGGGGCGGCGCGCGAGCCTTTCGGATAGGCAAGACGCATCTGGTCGAGGATCGAGGCCGCGCGCAACGTCTCCTCGAAGCTCTTCCGCGGGCGGCCGTCATCGACCGGCATCCTCACGCCGTCGCGCCAGATCAAGCTCGCATCATCATGGCCGGCAAGCTCGTCCGGGTAGGCGCGCACCAAGGCATCGAGCTTCGCGGCGACGCCGGGATCGGCGGCGTGAGCCGGCGCACTCCAAGCCGCCATCACCAGAGCCAAGAGCAGCCTGTTGGAAAGCAGAAGCCTGTCGGAAAGCAGAAACCTCGTGGAAAGCGCCATTCCCACCCCCTACGCGCGCGCCTTTGGTCGCGATTTCTCTACGGGCGGCGTACCGTGCGTATGAAAGGACTCGATCGTCTTCAGCCCCCACGCCTGTCCCTTCTTGCGCTCCTCCTCGGTCCAGATGATGGGCTTCCAGTCCGGCGCCAGGATGAGCCGCGCGCCGGCATTGGCCACCTCGACCCGGTTGCCGCCGGGCTCGTAGACATAGAGGAAGAAGGTCTGCTGCACCGCATGCTTGTGGGGACCGGTCTCGATGAAGACGCCGTTCTCGAGGAAGATGTCGGCGGCCCGCAAAATCTCCTCGCGACTATCGAGCGCATAGGTCACATGGTGGAAGCGTCCAGGCGTATTCGTGTGGTCATGCGTATAGGCGAAATCATAGCTCTTATTGGTGCAGGTCATCCACATGCCGGCCTCGGTGCCGTCGTCGAGCACGATCTGCTCTGTCAGGCGGAAGCCGAGATACTCCTCGAAGAAGATGCGGTTCGCCTTGATGTCCACCGCCAGACAGTTGAAATGGTCGAGCCGCCGCACATTGACGCCGCGCGCCGGAAAGCGCTGCGCCTGGTTCTTCAGCGCCGGCCGCAGCGCCTGCGGCGCCTCGAACCATTCGGTCTCGTAGTAGATTTCGATGAGATGGCCGTCCGGATCGCGGAACCGGTAGGCCGGCCCATGGCCGAGCTCGTTCTCGTGCCAGCCGATCTCATAGCCCGAGCCCTCGAGGGCCGCGACCCGCCGCGCCAGCGCCTGTGGGCTGCGCGCCCGGAAGGCGGCATGGCCGAGGCCCGAGGTCCCGGATGCGGTGAGCTTCAGGCTGTAGCGCTCGTAATCGTCCCAGGCGCGCAAATAGACGGACGTGCCTGCTCGGCCGCTTTCCGTCATCCCGAGCACGTCGACGAAGAAGCGCAGGCTCTCATCCGGCTTCGGCGTCAGGATTTCGAGATGACCGAGATGGGCGATGTCCATGATCGGCTCGTCATGCATGGCGGTGCTCATGGATCGGCGTTTCCTTGGCGAGTGGGGAATAGCGAGTAGTAGGTAAAGTGAAGTTCTGCCAATCTCCACTTCGCCATTCGCGCACTATCCCGGCAGCACTCGGAATAACGGCTCGCGCCCCAACAACCTTCCGAGGGTCTTCATGCGGCCCATGAGGCGTTCGCCGGCGAGCGCGCCGAGGGTCGCGGGCAGTGTCAGCACCAGTCTTCCGCCTTCGAGTACGAGCGGCGTCTTGCCCAGCACGCCGGGCATTCCGGCGGCGATCAGCGACGCGACGCGGAAAGCCGCGCCTAGCACTCGTGCGCGATCGAGCCCGCGGGCACTCGCCAGCTCCCGAATGCTCGGCGCGGCGCGCGCATCCGTCGAGAAACCCGCATGGCGGAAATAGACGGCGAGCGCGAGATAGGCGCGGCTTTGATGGTCGACGCCGAAGAAGGGCGCGTAGGCAATCGTATTGAGGCTCTGCTCGCCGCGGTAGTCCGGATGGGCGCGCCAGCTGATGTCGCTCAACAGGCATGCCGCATGGCGCAGACGCGCTTCGCCCTGGGTCTCGTCGAAGGGCAGCGTCGCAAAGAAGGCGTCGGCCCAGGCGATGAGATCGACGGCATGCGCAGGGTCGCGCGCCCGCCCCTCGTTGAGCTCTCGCGCCGCGACGATCAACGGGTCCGAGGCGCGTTCTTCCTGCGAAAGCTGCTCGTAGACCAGCCCCTCGCGCACGCCGGTCGCCGAGATCACCACCTCCTTCGGCTTGCCGATGCGGATGATCTCGTCGAGCACGAGCGCGCCATAGGCGAGAAGCGGGCGTCTCGCCACATTGACCGAGGCGATCGAGTCCAGCGTCTCGGCGTTGACGCGCTCGACGAGCTTCACGAATTCGAGCACGTCGCGCACTGGAATGGCGTAGCCGTGCATGACGTGCAGAGGATAGGCGCGCTGCCCGATATGCAACCGCGCCAGCGCGCGGAAGGTGCCGCCGACCGCGTAGAAGGGCCGGCCCTTGACGAGGCGCATGACACCGCAACCCTCGAGCGCATCGCGCACGATTTTCTCGGCTTTCTTCAGCGAACCGCCGGCCTCGTCCATCAAGGCAAGGCCACCGAGCTTCAACGAGGTGCCTTCGCCCACGCCCTCCTGCTCGAGCGAGACCAGCTCGAGCGAGCCGCCGCCGAGATCGCCGGCGACGCCGTCCGGCTCATGCAGTCCGCAGATGACGCCGAGCGCCGACAGCTCGGCCTCGCGCTCCCCCGAAAGGAGCTCGGGCTTCACGCCCATCAGGTCATGCACGCGCGCCAGGAATTCGGGGCCGTTCTGCGCATCGCGCGCGGCCGCCGTCGCGACTACGCGCGCCTGCGTCACCTGCATCTGCGCGCAGAGCGTGCGAAAGCGCGCGATCGAGCCCAACGCCTTGGCAACCGAATCATCGGCGAGGCGGCCGGTGGAGCGCACCGCCCGCCCCAGGCCGCACAAGGCCTTCTCGTTGAATTGCACGAAGGGCGCGCGCGACACCTTCTCGAAGACGACGAGGCGCACGGAGTTGGAGCCGATATCGACGACCGCGAAACGCTCCGCGCGGGCCGAAAGCCCCGCAGCGGCGGCCGGCCAGCGCTCAGCGCTTGCCGATCTTGTCGAAGAGGCGCTGCGGCCCTGATTCACGTAAAGATCGTCCACGTCCTGACAGGCTCGGATTGGTCATGAAGTAGTGATGGGCGTTGAACGGAGTTTCCTCCGGCTTCGGCAGGATGCGCTCGCTCGTCCCCTCGGGGGTGAAACGCCAGCTCTGCTGGTTGTCGCGCAGATTGGCGACCATGATCTGGCCGAGGATCTGCTCATGCACCGTCGGGTTGTCGATCGGCAGCATGGCCTCGACGCGCCGGTCGAGATTGCGCGTCATCAGATCGGCCGACGAGATATAGACATGGGCCTTCTCGTGGGGGAGCCCGTAGCCGCCCCCGAAGCAATAGATGCGGCCATGCTCGAGGAAACGCCCGACGATGGATTTGGCGCGGATATTGTCGGAAAGGCCAGGCACGCCCGGCCTCAGGCAGCATATGCCGCGCACGATCAGCTCGATGCCCACCCCGGCCTGGCTCGCCCGGTAGAGCGCGTCGATGATCTGCGGATCGACGAGCGAATTGCACTTGCACCAGATGGCCGCCGGCCGACCGGCATTGGCGTGCGCGATCTCCTCCTCGATATGCGCGAAGAGCCGCTTCCTCAGCGTCACCGGCGACACGGTCATGCGTTCGAGCTCGGCGGGCTCGGCATAGCCGGTGATGAAATTGAAGATGCGCGCCACATCGCGTGCGATCGCCGGATCCGCCGTGAAATAGGAGAGGTCGGTGTAGATCTTGGCGGTGACCGGATGGTAGTTGCCCGTCCCGACATGGCAATAACTCGCCAGCTGCCCACCTTCGCGCCGCACCACCTGGGAGAGCTTGGCGTGGGTCTTCAGCTCCACGAAGCCGAAGACGACCTGGGCGCCTGCCCGTTCGAGGTCGCGCGCCCAACGGATATTGGCTTCCTCGTCGAAGCGCGCCTTCAGCTCGACGAGCGCGGTCACCGACTTGCCGGCCTCGGCGGCCTCGGCCAGCGTCTTCACGATCGGCGAATCCGAAGAGGTGCGGTAGAGCGTCTGCTTGATGGCGATGACGCTCGGATCATGGGCCGCTTGCTGCAGAAACTGCACCACGACGTCGAAGGACTCGTAGGGGTGATGCACCACGAAGTCCTTCTGACGGATGGCCGCGAAGCAATCCCCGCCGTGCTCGCGCACACGCTCGGGAAAGCGCGGTTCGTAGGGCTTGAATTTGAGGTCGGGTCGGTCATCGCCGATGAGCTGCGACAGTTCGTTCAGAGCGAGCATCCCTTCGACGACGAAGGTCTCGTCCGCAGTGACATCGAGCTCCTCGCCGAGGAAGGCGCGCAGCGGTTCAGGCATGCGGGCCTCGACCTCGAGCCGGATGACGTCGCCGCGGCGGCGGCGCTTGAGCAGCGTCTCGAACATGCGCAGCAGGTCCTCGGCCTCCTCCTCGATCTCGAGATCGCTGTCGCGAATGACGCGGAAGCCGCCGAGGCCCTTCACCGCATGGCCGGGGAAGAGCTTGTCGATGAAGGCGCCGATGATCTGCTCGAGCGCGACGAAGCGCACCCGCC
Organism: Hyphomicrobiales bacterium; assembly: GCA_044445965.1. GTDB lineage: Bacteria > Pseudomonadota > Alphaproteobacteria > Rhizobiales > Beijerinckiaceae > GAS188. The sequence continues at coordinate 88,180 of JBIOEJ010000005.1, read as the reverse complement.
CGGTCTGGCCGAGATCGGGCAGGCGCACGAAACGCGCGATCTTTTGCGGCACGCGCACCAGCACGTTGAGGGTGCGCCCATCCGCCTGGCGCGTGAGCTGTACGGCGAGTGAAAAGGCGAGGTTGGGGATGAACGGAAAGGGGTGCGCGGGGTCGATGGCGAGCGGCGTCAGCACCGGGAAGATGTAGTCGAGGAAATGACCTTCGAGCCAATCGCGCTCGAGGGCTGACAACTCGGCCGCCTCGGCGATGACGATACCCTTTTCCGCCATCTCGGCGCGTAATTCGCGCAGGCGCTGCTGCTGGTCGCTGGCGAGCCCTGCGACCTCGATCCCGATCTTCTCGAGCTGCTCGGCCGGGGTGAGGCCGTCCTGGGAGCGCACCACGACCTTGGCATGCACCTGCTCGCGCAAACCGGAGACGCGCACCATGAAGAACTCGTCGAGATTATTCGCCGAGATCGACAGGAAGCGAAGCTGCTCGAAGAGCGGGTGGTTGCGGTTCGAGGCCTCTTCCATGACGCGCCGATTGAAACGCAGCCAGGACAATTCGCGATTGACGAAACGCTCGGGCGAGGTCGAAAGGTCACGAGCTTCCGGCGCCGTGGAGGGTTGGTTCGCCGCTAGCGGCGGCAGCGCGGCGCTCTCGGCGCTGCTCTCTACCCCCGAACTCTCTTCGGCGGCTACCGCAGCGGTGACAGCCTTCGTCACTATGCTCTCCGATCCTCGATGGGCCGGCTCCTGATATGGTCGCCGTTGATGACCTTACTACGACGACAATGCAAGAGGTTCTCGCCACCGCGGGCCAAAACCAGATTGCATCAAGATTCCGAGAAGCGGCCGGGAAGAACCGAGCCAAGGGCGCGGCGACCTCTTATATGTGCGCGGTTATCCCGGCGTCTTCATCGACAAATGGTTGAGAGAGTTGACGAACTCCGCCTCCCTTTTGGCCGTCGCCACCGCCGTTCCCCCCCATGTGGTGGTTCAAAAGGAGGTGGCCACGCTGGCGCATGCGGTGTTCGCCGAGCGTTATCCGGGCTTTGAACGCCTGGCTCGGGTATTCGAGACGTCGGGCATCAGGACGCGCTACGCCGCACGGCCGGCCCTCTGGTACCTCGAGGAGCGTAGCTGGCCGGAGCGTACCGCCGCCTATCTCGAAGGGGCGGATGCGCTGTTTGTGCGGGTGGCGCAAGCCGCGCTCGCAGGCGCAGGGGTCGCCGCCGGGAAGGTCGACACCATCGTCACTGTCTCTTCGACCGGCATCGCCACGCCGAGCCTCGAAGCGCGCTCCTTGATCCGGATGGGCTTTCGCTCGAACGTCGCCCGCGTGCCGATATTCGGACTGGGCTGCGCCGGCGGCGTGTCGGGGTTCTCGATCGCGGCGCGCCTGGCGCAGGCGCGGCCGGGCACCAATGTGCTGCTCGTGGTCGTCGAGCTGTGCACGCTCGCTTCACGGCCGGACAGCCTGACCAAGGCGAATATCGTGGCGACCGCGCTGTTCGGCGACGGCGCGGCCGCTTGTGTCCTGCGCGCCGGCGATGGCGGCCTCGCGGAGATCGAGACCGCCGGCGAATATACCTGGGCGGACACGCTCGACCTGATGGGTTGGGACGTCGATCCGCAGGGCTTCGGGGTCATCTTTGCGCGCGCCATCCCGCCTTTCGTCGAGGCCAATCTTCGCGCGGCCGTGACAGGGCTCCTGAAAGGAGGAGGTCTCGACCTCGGCGATGTCGACCGCTTCGTCTGCCACCCCGGCGGAGTGAAAGTGATCATGGCGCTCGAACGCGCATTGTCCCTGCCGCAAGGCTCGCTCGACCATGAGCGCGAGGTGCTCGCCGACTACGGCAATATGTCCGCGCCGACCGTGTTCTTCGTGCTCGAGCGGCTGCTCAAGAAGGGCCTCCCGCCGCGCTCGGTACTCAGCGCGCTCGGGCCAGGCTTCACGGCGAGCCTCGTCTCGTTGAGGGCGGCGTGACGCCCGCTGGATTCGTTCTCGCCTTCGTGACGCTGCAAAGGGGCGCCGAGCTCCTGCTCGCCGGCCGAAATACCAGACGCCTCCTCGAACGCGGGGCCGAGGAGACGGCTCCCGTACACTATCCGCTGATCGTCGGCTTGCATGCGGCCTGGCTCATCGGGCTGTGGCTGTTCGGCCGGAACGCCGAATTGCGGTTGGGCTGGCTCGCCGCTTTTGCCCTGCTGCAGCTCCTGCGGCTGTGGGTGATCATGAGCCTCGGCGAGCGCTGGACCACCCGCATCATCGTGACGCCGGGGACCGCGCTCGTCCGCAGGGGGCCCTATCGCTTGCTCGCGCATCCCAATTATCTCGTCGTCGCGGGCGAGATCGCCGTATTGCCGCTGGCGCTCGGCCTGCCTTGGTTCGCGCTCGTCTTCTCGATCGCCAATGCGGTTGCTCTGACGATCCGTATCAGGGCTGAAAATGCGGCGCTGGCGAACACAAATCATGATCGAGCGGAGGGTGGGCCTCACGCGCACCATCATCGCGCCGAGGCGGGCGGCGAAACGCCGCCCCTCCCGCGCCCTTACGGCTCGAGCTCCGCATCCCAGTAGAGGTAGTCCATCCAGCTCTCATGCAGATAGTTCGGCGGGAATTGCCGCCCATTCTGATGGAGGTCATGCACCGTCGGCTGGAAAGGCTTCTGGCGCGGCCACATCCCGGCTTCGGCGGGCAGCCAATCGCCCTTCAGCAAGTTGCAGGGCGCGCAGGCGGCAACGACATTCCCCCACACCGTTTGCCCGCCCTTGGAGCGCGGCACGACATGGTCGAAGGTCAGATCGTCGCGCACGCCGCAATATTGGCAAGTGAAGCGGTCGCGCAGGAACACGTTGAAGCGCGTGAAGGCCGGGTGGCGCGGCGGCTTGACATAGGTCTTGAGCGAGACGACCGAAGGCAGCCGCATCGCGAAGCTGGGGGAGCGCACCAGCCGGTCATATTCGGAGACGATGTTGACCCGCTCCATGAACACGGCCTTGATGGCATCCTGCCAGCACCAGAGCGACAGCGGATAATAGCTCAGCGGCCGGTAATCGGCGTTGAGCACCAGCGCCGGGCAGGCTTCCGGCGAAACGGGAGGCGCCACATGGACAGTCAAGCCACGCTCTCCAACTCAGCTCCGCCAACGACGAGGAACGCTGCCGCATTTCGCCGTCGGCTCATATCTCGAGCTGCGTGCCTTCGCGGCGGCGCGAAGCTCGAGAGCGGGACCAAGGGTCGATAGAATCGACCCTTGGCAGAAGGCCGATTCGCCTCGGCCTCCTTAATCTAACGGGACAATGACGCCCTTGTGAAGGCTTAGGCGCGAAATAACGGCGCGATGTCGCTGGAACAAAGGCGTAATTCGGGAGGAGCGCTTTGCGCCCCGGAAGGCTCATCGCGTGGGCACAGGCTTCTCGCCGCGATAATCGTAGAAGCCGCGCTTGACCTTCTTGCCGACCCAGCCGGCCTCGACATATTTCACGAGCAGCGGGCAAGGCCGATATTTCGAATCCGCGAGGCCTTCATAGAGGACCTGCATGATGGACAAGCAGGTATCGAGCCCGATGAAGTCGGCGAGCTGCAATGGCCCCATCGGGTGATTGGCGCCGAGCCGCATGGCGGTATCGATGGCATCGACCGAGCCTACCCCCTCATAGAGCGTATAGATCGCCTCGTTGATCATCGGCAGCAGGATACGATTGACGATGAAGGCCGGAAAATCCTCCGACACCGTCACCGTCTTGCCGAGCTTGCCGCAGAACCCGCGCGCCGCCTCGAAGGTCTCGTCATTGGTGGCGATGCCCCGGATCAGCTCCACGAGCTGCATCACCGGCACCGGATTCATGAAATGGATGCCGATGAAGCGCTCGGGCGCCCCGGTGATGGCGGCGAGACGAGTGATCGAGATCGAGGAAGTATTGGAACCGACGATGGCGTCAGGCTTGAGATGGCCTTTGAGGTTTTCGAAGATCTGGCGCTTGGCCGGCTCGTTCTCGACCGCGGCCTCGATGACGATGTCGCAATTCGCCATGGCTTCGAGGTTCTTGGCGGCCGTGATGCGGGCCAGCGCCGCCTTGCGGTCCGCGTCGGTGATCATGCCTTTGGCGATCTGGCGGGCCATGTGACCGTTGATGGTGGCGAGCGCGCTCTCGACGCGCTCGAGCGACACGTCGCTGACCACGACATCGTAGCCGGCGAGGGCCGAGACATGCGCGATCCCCGAACCCATCTGGCCCGCGCCGATCACGCCGACCGTCTTGATGTCAACCATGCCGCGTCACCCGCTAGAGCATTTCCTTAGCGAAACCCGCCCTCGCGAAGCATGCCCCCGCGAAGGCGGGGGGCGAGGGTGGTCTCCGGTTCGCCGCAGAAAATGCGATGAGTTCAAAGAACAAGAGCCCTATTTACCTGCCTTGCCGAGCTCGGCCGCCAATTCGGGCACCGCCGTGAACAGATCGGCGACGAGCCCGTAATCGGCGACCTGGAAGATCGGCGCCTCCTCATCCTTGTTGATCGCCACGATCACCTTGGAATCCTTCATGCCGGCGAGGTGCTGGATGGCGCCCGAGATGCCGACGGCGACGTAGAGGTCGGGCGCCACCACCTTGCCGGTCTGGCCGACCTGCCAATCATTCGGCGCATAGCCGGCATCGACCGCGGCGCGCGATGCGCCCATCGCGGCGCCGAGCTTGTCGGCGAGCGGCGTGATCACCTCGCGGAACTTCTCCGCCGAGCCCAGCGCCCGGCCGCCCGACACGACGACCTTGGCCGAGGCGAGCTCCGGCCGATCGGATTTGGCGACTTCCTCCCCCTTGAAGGTCGACAGGCCGGGATCCGCCGGCGCGGCGACGGTCTCGATGGGCGCCGAGGCCGTGCCGTCGCCGGTCGCCTGGAAGGACGCGGTACGCACCGTGATCACCTTCTTCGGGTCCGTCACTTGCACGGTCTGGATGGCGTTGCCGGCATAGATCGGGCGCTCGAACGTATCCGCGGACACGACCTTGATGATATCGGAAACTTGCATCACGTCGAGGAGCGCGGCGAGCCGCGGCATGACGTTCTTGCCGGTCGTGGTCGAGGCGGCGAGAATGGCGTCATAGGCGGGCGCCAGCGACGCCAGGAGCGCGGCGAGCGGCTCCGCCAGGCGATGCTCATAGGCCGGCGCCTCGGCGAGCAGCACCTTCTCGACCCCGTCGAGCTTCGCCGCCTGCTCGGCGACGGTGCGGGCGCCTTGACCCGCGACCAGCACATGCACGGGCGCGCCCAGCGCCTTGGCGGCGGTCAGCCCCTTGCGCGTCGCCTCGTTCAGCGTCTTGTTGTCGTGCTTGGCGAACAGCAGCGTCGTCATCTCATATCACCCCGGCTTCGTCCTTGAGCTTGGCCACGAGCTCGGTCACCGATTTCACCTTGGCGCCGGCCTTGCGGCCCGGCGGCTCGACCGTCTTCAACACCTTCAGGCGCGGCGCGGCATCGACGCCGAGCGCTTCCGGCGTCGTCTCGTCGATCGGCTTCTTCTTGGCCTTCATGATGTTGGGCAGGGAGGCATAGCGCGGCTCGTTGAGGCGCAGATCCGTCGTGACGATGGCCGGCAGCTTCAAGGTCAGCGTCTGCAAGCCGCCATCGACCTCGCGCGTCACATCGACCGTGCCCTCGCCGATCACGACCTTGGAGGCGAAGGTGCCCTGCGGCCAGCCGAGAAGGGCGGCGAGCATCTGTCCGGTCTGATTGCAGTCGTCGTCGATCGCCTGCTTGCCCAAGATGACGAGGCCCGGCTGCTCCTTGGCGACCACCGCCTTGAGCAGCTTGGCGACGGTGAGCGGCTCCGGCGGCTGCTCGGTCTTGACCAGGATGCCGCGATCGGCGCCCATGGCGAGACCGGCGCGGATGGTCTCGGCGGATTGCTGCGGGCCGATCGACACGCAGATCACCTCGGTCGCCTTGCCGCCCTCCCTGAGGCGCAGCGCCTCTTCTACCGCGATCTCGTCGAAGGGGTTCATCGACATCTTGACATTGGCGAGCTCGACGCCCGTGCCGTCCGATTTCACGCGGATCTTTACGTTGTAGTCGACCACCCGTTTCACGGGGACCAGGATTTTCATATCCGCGACTTTCTACTCGGACTTCTCACCAATCGGATATTCTCGGCATGATTCACCGCCGGCGCCATTCGACCTTGGTCTGGACGGACACACTCCGACCTGCCGCAGCATGGGTAAATCGCGGCATTGCATCCCTGTCAACGCCGTCACCCCCGGCGCGATCCGCGGAGACGGTCTCGCTCATCGGTTCTGCCCCGGCGTCCAGAGCACATCCTTGGCGCCCTTGTCGTTGACGAAGCGGGCCGCGACGAAGAGGAGATCCGACAGGCGATTGATGAATTTGATGGCGTCCGCACCGACGACCTCTCCCTCCTTTTGCGCCAGCGCCACCATGACGCGCTCCGCGCGGCGGCAGACGGTGCGCGCGAGATGCAGCGCCGCCGCGGCGGGCGAACCGCCCGGCAGCACGAAGGAGGTGAGCGGCGACAAGGACGCGTTCAATGCGTCGATTTCCCTCTCGAGCCGCGTCACCTGCGTCGGCAGGATGCGCAAGCTCACACGCGAAGCCTTGCTCGCCGGCTCCTCGGGGGTCGCGAGATCCGCGCCGAGATCGAAGAGATCGTTCTGGATGCGCGTCAACATGGCGTCGAGGCGATTATCCGCCCCGGTGTGCAGGCGCACGAGCCCGATGCAGGCATTGGTCTCGTCGACCGTGCCATAGGCCTCCACGCGCAAATCGGATTTGAGGCGTGGCGCCCCGCTCGCGAGGCGCGTCCTCCCCTTGTCGCCACTGCGCGTATAGATGCGGTTGAGCACCACCATGGGCCGATTTTCCCAGGGCATCCTCCAGCGAAACGGATGCCGCTTGCGTGAAGACAATATGTCAAATCAAAGAATGAAACTGCCTTTTCAAGCAATGGAAGGCACCAATTCCGCAAGCGCAAAGGCGCCCGCGAAAGGCGCCTCGAGCATCGGCGTCGCGTCAGAAGCTATAGCCGATGCGCGCCCCGTAATTGGTCAGGCCACGGTTTTGCGTGCACAGGCCGGCATTCGACATGTGCTCGATCGTGCCGGTTATGCTCCAATTGGCGTTGAACCTGTATCCGATCGAGGCCGCCTCGCGGAAGGAGGCGTTGCAGCCCATGGCGTTGTGGCCGACCGGCACGATCGCGCCCGTCTTGCCGTTATTGATGGAACCGCCGAACTCGCCCTCGACGAATATCGATTTGGTGATGTCGTAGGTCCAGGTGAGGCCCGCAAAGGCCTGGCTCGTCTTGCCGGCGAAGCTGATGGTCGCCCCGACGCTAGGGCGCGGCAAGAGGAAGTCCCAAGCGCTCCCGGGGTTGCTGAAGGGCTTGGCGAACAGGATTTCGCCCGCGAGATCGGCGGAGCCCTTTTCCGGGCTCATCGCATCATGCGCGAATGTGCCGAGCCGCACTTCCGACAGGAAGAACGACGGCTGCGCGATCGGCGCGGCCGGAGGACCAAAGCTCGAAGGATAACCGAGATCGGCCGCGGACGTGCCGGACGAAGCAAGCAAGCACGCGAGCGCGGGAGCGGCAAGCCCGCGGGTCAGCGCCATCATCAGCCGCATCGGCTCACCTGCATCTCCCGCCTCGACACCCCTAGGACGCTCGCCGCGGCGCGATTGTCGCCACGATCCGCCGCCACGTCAACGCCTATAGCGATCCATCACCATAGCTGCAACCAGGACCGCGACATAAATGCCACAGGATTCCGAGGTGGCGACGCGGGCGCTATCGCGATTCCGGGCAAGAACAAGAGGTCAGGGGAAATTCACGGATCACGTCATGGCCAATCAATGGGCGCTGCGCCACCACAGGACGAGGACGATCAACAGAATCGCGACCGCTTGCAGCAGGACTCTCAGCCGCATCAGCTTCTGCGACCGGTTGGGGCTGCCGCCGCGCAGCATATTGGCGAGGCCGAGCACCAGCACGATGGCGACCGCGATGGTCGCGATGGTGATGAGGAAGGAACCGGAATCCATGCATCGGCCTCGGCTGGAAGACGAAGGACAGACGACGGACAACAGATTGCGTCTTCCGTCCTCCTGCCGTCAGCTATCAGAAGCTCCAGCTTCGATAAAGGCACTTGTGGTAAGGATCGGCATCATTGATTCGCGAAGCGTGGCCGGCGCCGCCACGCCACCGGAGCACCGGGATTGCCGATCGAGCCGGACGATCTCCACAAGCCGCTCGGGCTCTCTCCCGACCAGAGCCGCCGGCGCCATGCGCCGAGCGCCAGGGCGCTCGCGGCGGCCGCATTGGTCGGGGCCGGGATCGGAGCCGCGAGCTTCCTCGCGGGCGAAGCCGATCACGCCGGCGAGCCCTTCGCCACGGCCGAGATCGGGCCGGCGGCGCCGCGCAGCGTCGGCTCGATCGCCAAGGGCGCGCCGGACGAGGCGGCACAAGCGCCGCGGCGCATGACCGCCACGGGGCCCGAGGTCGAGGGCGATAGCGGGGTCACGGTGATCCGGCCTGGCGGCGGCAGCGCCCCCGGCGCGCTGGTGATTCGGGTTCCCGATGCGCCTTCCTCCGTCAAGCTCGCCGCCGCTCCGGACCCGCGCCTCGTCGAGCGTGGCGAGTTCGGGCCTTTGCCGCGCATCGGAGCCGATGGCGCACGCCCCGCGCAGGTCTATGCGCGGCTGGCTCCGCCCGCAGCGAAGAACCGCCCGCGCGTCGCGCTCGTCATCGGGGGGCTCGGCCTCAACGATCAGACGACGGCGAGCGCGGTGACGAAGCTGCCGGGCGAAGTATCGCTCGCCTTCGCGCCCTATGGCTCGAACCTCAAGGCGCAGGCCGCCAAGGCGCGCGAGAGCGGCCACGAAATCCTGCTGCAGATGCCGATGGAGCCCTTCGATTACCCGCAGAACAACCCGGGGCCGCAGACGCTGACCACCGATGCCGGCGCGGCACAGAATCTGGAGCGCCTGCATTGGGTGATGGCGCGGGCGAGCGGCTTCGTCGGCATCGAGAATTTCCTGGGCGCTCGCTTCACCGCCGACGACGCGGCGATCACTCCCATTCTCAAGGACCTCGCCGAGCGCGGCCTGATCTTCGTGGATGACGGCTCCTCCGCCCGCTCGATCGCGCCGGCCATCGGAGCCTCGCTCAACTTGCCGGTGCGACGCGCCGATATCGTGATCGACGCAAGCCCGAGCGCCGCGATGATCGATGCGGCCCTCGAGCGGCTCGAGGCCCTGGCGCGCGAGAAGGGTGTCGCCGCGGCCACTGGCAGCGCCTTGCCGGTGACCATCGAGCGCCTGTCGCGCTGGACGGCCACCTTGGGCGAGCGCGGCATCGACCTCGTTCCGATCACCGCGACGGTCAATCTCAAGGGCAAAGGCTAGCGGAACCTCCGGAGGGACGGCGCCTGCCGCCTCCTTGTTGCATCGCAATGGCGCCCAACGCCGAGCCCGATGGCGCGGCTTCGCCGGGCCCTCGACCAGCCGCGTCTATGTTGCGGCGCACCTACTGTTAATATCAGATAAAATACAGTTGGACCGGATCTTCCCAGGGCCGACTCACCCTGCATCATGTTGCAATGCAACATGGCTGTAAACAACAGCCGAAATACAGCGGGCCAGATCTCGATCCGACGCGAATTATCAAGCGATAACAATCGCTTGCAGAGACGCACACCACCTCGCTGGCCGCAGGCGTGCGGCGGAGCCGGACTTCTCGGCCGCCATCCGCATCTCGCCGCGCTCGCAGCCTCACGCAACCACCATGAACGCGACCCAGGCGGCTACCGAGCCTCAGGTGGATAACGCAGCGGCGGCGCGAACGCAAGGGGAACGGACGCCCGGGCTCTCGGGCTCTCGGGTGCGACCCCTTGACAAGGCTGGTTCCAGCGGCGTGACTCAGGCCATGGCCTGCGGCGTTCCGGCGTAATCATGGACCACCCTACCCTCCCGTATCGGCGGTGCGTCGGCATCGCGCTGTTCAACCGGGCAGGGCGCGTATTCGTCGCCCGCCGGCATGGCGAGGTGGGGCCCGAGCATGTGCGCGGGCCCTATCGCTGGCAAATGCCGCAGGGTGGCATCGACCCGGGCGAGGAGCCGCTGACCGCCGCCATCCGCGAGCTGTTCGAGGAGACCAATGTGCGCAGCGCGACCTTGATCGCCGAGGCGCCGGAATGGTTCACCTATGACCTGCCCCGCGAGATGCTGCAGCGCTCCTGGCGGGGCGGTTATCGCGGCCAGACGCAGCGCTGGTTCGCCTTCCGCTTCACCGGCGAGGACGGCGAGATCAACGTCAGGCGGCCGGGCGGCGGCAGCCACGCTTCCGAATTCGACGAATGGCGCTGGGAGGATTTCGCCCTGACGCCCGAGCTGATCATCCCCTTCAAGCGGCCGGTCTATGAGCAGGTGGTGCACGCCTTCGGCCATATCGCCGGCGCGCCGGAAACCGCTCCCGTCAGCGCACCAGGATCGCCCTGAAGTCGTTGACGTTGGTGAGCGTCGGGCCGCTGACGACGAGCCGGTCGAGCGCCGCGAAGAACGAATAGGCGTCATGCCGCGAAAGATAGGCGGCGGCGGCGAGGCCCTTCTCCTTGGCTTGCGCCAGGACGGCGGCATCGATCCAGGCGCCGGCATTGTCCTCGGTGCCGTCGATGCCGTCCGTGTCGCAGGCGATCGCCGAGACGCCGATGAGCCCGCCGAGCTTCAGCGCGAGGGCGAGCAGGAATTCGGCGTTGCGGCCGCCGCGCCCGCCTTGCCCGCCGACCGTCACCGTCGTCTCGCCGCCGGAGAGCAGCACGCAAGGCTTGCGCGCCGGCTCGCCATGGCGCGCGGCGCTCCCGGCTATGCCGGCCATGACGGTCGCGACCTCGCGCGCCTCCCCTTCGATGGCGTCGCCGAGAATGAAGGGCGTGACGCCCATGCGGCGCGCCGCCGTGGCAGCCGCGTCGAGCGCCAGTTTCGGCGTCGCCAGCATCAGCAACTGATGGCCCGGATAGGTCTCGCTCGGCGCCCGATTGGCCAGCATGGCGCGCTCGATCGCTGGCGGGACCTCGATCGCGTAGCGTCGCAGGATGGCGAGCGCCACCTCGGGGTCTGCGCCGCCGGGCACGGTCGGCCCAGAGCCGATCACGGCCGGATCATCCCCCGGCACGTCCGAGATGACATAGGTCAGGCAGCGCGCCCGGCCGGCGGCGGCCGCCAGCCGCCCGCCCTTGATGGCCGAGAGCGCCTTGCGCACCGTGTTCATCTCGCCGATCGGGGCGCCCGAACGCAGCAGCGCTCGATTGAGGGCCTGCTTGGCCTCGAGCGTGATGCCGGGCGCCGGCAGGGTCAGCAGCGCGGATGCGCCGCCCGATATCAGGCAGATCACGAGGTCGTCAGGCCCCGCCGATCGGGCAAGCGCCAGGATGCGCGAAGCCGCCTTCTCGCCGGCCGCGTCCGGCACCGGATGGGCGGCCTCAACGACCTCGACATGGCGCGTCGGGGCGCCATGGCCGTAGCGCGTCACGACAAGGCCTTCGCATGGATGGGGCCAGGCGCGCTCGAAGGCCCGCGCCATCGAGGCCGCGGCCTTGCCGGCGCCGATCACGATGGTGCGCCCTTTGGGTGGGGGCGGCAGGCGGCCCTCGAATTTGCCGTCCGGCTGCGCCGCGGCGAGCGCCGCCTCGAACATGGCGAGGAGCACCCCTTTGTCGGGGGTCGATCCCTTCCCCTCGCCCCGGAACAAGTCCGGGGCTCGGCCGGCAATCACACCGGAGACGGCGCGCGCGGCGGCAAGCGCCGGCGCCCGTCGCGCCTTCCCGGGATCGGCGCGGAAGGCCGGGACGACCGGCACCGGCAAGGCCGGGATCGCCGCGCCGGCCTCGTTCTCGAGCCTGTGCACCAGCAGCCCCCGCTCGGCGAAATGGGGATCATGGACCGCGTCGCGCAAGTCCTGGAGCAGCGTCGCGCAGCAATCGGCTCGGTCGAACACGTCTCGCCAGTGGCCGGAAGGATAGGCCGCGACGAGCTCGCGCACGCGCCGAATGGCGCCTCGAGCATCGCGGTGATCGTCCCGCCATTGCGCCTCGAGACCGATCGCCTCGCAGAAGGCGTCCCAGAATTTCTGCTCGAGCGCGCCCACTGCCAGCATCCTGCCGTCGGCGGTCGGATAAAGCTGGTAGCGGGGGCTGGCGCCCATCAAGAGCCCCTCGCCATTGCCGAGCCAGCGATCCGCCGCGAACCCCGAGGCGAGGGCCAGCGGCATGAAGGGGAAGACGTTGTCCGTCATGGCGATATCGAGATGGCAGCCGGCGCCCGTCGCCTCGCGGGCGCGCAGGCCGAGGAGGATGTTCATGACGGCCGGATAGGTGCCGCCGCCGATATCGGCGACGAGCGCCGGCGGCACCACGGGAGAGAAGGCCGATCCATGGGAGAGCGAGAGCAATCCCGCATCGCCGACATAGTTGATGTCATGGCCGGCGCGGTGGTGCTTCGGCCCGCTCTGTCCGTAGCCGGTGATCGAGCAATAGACGAGACGCGGATTGAGCGCCGACAGCGCGGTGTAGCCGAGCCCCAGCCGCTCCATGACGCCGGGGCGGAACTGCTCGACGAGCACATCCGCCTGGCGCGCCAGCGCCAGCGCGCGAGCCCTGCCGGCCGGGTCCTTGAGATCGGCGACGAGGCTCTCCTTGCCCCGGTTGAGAAGGGCGAACATCGCGCTGTCCTGCCCGAAGCGCGGCGGATAGGCGCGCATCTCCTCACCGCCCGGCTTCTCCACCTTGATCACCCGCGCGCCCGCCTCGGCGAGGATCAGCGTCGCGAGCGGCCCCGGCAGCAAGGTCGAGAAATCGAGGACCGTGATCCCGGCGAGCGGCTGCATCTGATCACATCTCTCCTCGCGCCGGCGCTTTTGCTTCTCCCACTGTTGCGGGACCTTTGCGCATATCCGGCACGGGTGTTTTTCGGCAGGTCCATCTCCGCTCATTCCCGCGAAAGCGGGAACCCAGTACCGGCAAAGCGGATAGAAACTCCGGATCCCCGCTTTCGCGGGGATGAGCGGAGAAGTGGCTAGCCGGCGAGTCCGAGTTTCGCAAAGGTCTCTCTTGCGGGAGAAGAAACAGCGCCGAGCCTAGCGGCTTCATTCGCCGCCGAGAAGACTTGTGCGCCCGGCAGCCCCGCCGGTAGGGGAAGGATCGGCGCCCGGATGCCATGGTGCACACGGGCCGCCGAACGTGTAAGACCGCTTCCCTCGCTCCCTCCCCCGGCCGTCATCGATCTGTTGTATGAAGGCGCTACCTAGCCGTTTCACGACCCAAATCCGGATGCCAGCTCAATCGATGCCCGAGGCCCCCGACCACGCCCTCCGTCCGGACCAGAAGCGGTCCGGCGTCGAGCGGGCTCGGCGCTCGACGATGGCCATACTGGTGGAGGCGACAGCGGCCGAGCTTGCCGAGGCCGCGGCTGCGATCGGCCCGCTTCCGGGCTTTCGCCATCTGCGCCGCCCCGAAACCGGCCTCGTCATGCTCAGGGGGCGGGTCGGCGGCGCGGGCGCCCCCTTCAATATCGGCGAGGCCACGGTGGCGCGCTGCCTCGTCGTCACCGAGGCCGGCACCGAGGGCGCCGCATACCATCTCGGCCGCGACCTCGCGAGAGCCGAGAAGGCGGCCCTGTTCGAGGCACTCGCCCGCGAAACCCCATGGCGCGACAAGGTCGAGACGGCGCTGCTCGCGCCCGTCCGCGACCGCCTGGCGCGGGAGCGGCAGGCCGCTGCCGTCGAGACCGACGCGACGCGCGTCGAATTCTTCACCCTGGTGCGCGGGGAGGATGAGCGATGACGGCCGCCGTCGCGCTGCCGCGCTTCAGCGGTTTTTCCGATCAGGTCTTCGACGCGCAGACGAGCTTCCGGGCGATCATGGACGCGATGGCCAATCCCGGCAGGATCGAAAAGCTCGCCGTCTCCGCCGATGCGCCCGCCCGGCTCGCACCCGCGATCGCGGCGGCGGCGTTGACCCTCATCGACCAGGATACGCCGGTTTGGCTGGATGCCCCTTTCGCAGCGGATCGCGAGATCGCGGCCTATCTCGGCTTCCATACGGGTTGCCGCTTCGTCGACGACCCCTCTCTGGCCGGCTTCGCGCTGGTCGGCGATCCCGAGGGCTGCCCGGATCTCGCCCGCTTCGCGCCGGGCACCCTCGAATATCCGGACCGCTCGACGACGCTTCTCGTCCAGGTCGAGACGCTCGGGAGCAAAGGCGCCATGCGCCTCGAAGGCCCCGGCATCGCGGGGTCTCGGACCTTCGGCGTAGCGCCGCTGCCGGCGACCTTCGGCGACCAGCTCCGCGCCAATCGTCAGCGCTTCCCGCAAGGTGTCGATCTGTTGTTCTGCTGCGGCGATCGGCTGGCCGGACTGCCGCGCTCGACGCGGGTCGAAGGGTAGGAGCGCCCCTCATGTATGTCGCCGTGAAGGGCGGAGAAAAGGCGATCGAAGCGGCCCATCGGCTGCTGGCGACGGCGCGTCGGGGCGATCGCTCGGTCGCCGAGATCGGGCTCGATCAGATCAGCGAGCAGCTGGCGCTCGCGGTCGCCCGCGTGATGAGCGAAGCCTCCCTCTACGATGCAGAGCTCGCCGCGCTCGCCATCAAGCAGTCGCGCGGCGATCTCATCGAGGCGATCTTCCTGGCGCGCGCCTATCGCACCACCCTCCCCCGTCTCGGCGAAAGCCTGCCGCTCGACACCGCCAAGATGACGATCGCACGCCGCATCTCCGCCTGTTTCAAGGACATGCCGGGCGGCCAGGTGCTCGGCCCGACCTTCGACTATACGCATCGGCTCCTCGGCGAGATGGGGCAGGGATCGAGCGGGTCTCTTACCTCTCCCCGCTTGCGCGGAGAGGTCGAGCGAGCCGCCCTAGCGGCAAGCGAGGGTGAGGGGCTGGGCGAGATCGAGCCAGCGCTACCGGCCAATCACCAGGCCCCTCACCGGCCCTCCAGCGCTGCGCGCTTCGGGCCACCTCCCCCCGCAAGCGGGGAGAGGGAGTGCCCAGCCTTTCCGCGCGTCTTCGACCTTCTCGGCGCCGAGGCGTTGATCGAGGCCGATCCGCCGCAGGCGGACAGGCAGCCGGGCGACATCACGCGCGAGCCGCTCGAATTCCCGGCCGGGCGCGATCTGCGGCTGCAGACGCTGGCGCGAGGCGATGAGGGCTTCCTCCTGAGCCTCGCCTATTCGACCCAGCGCGGCTTCGGCCGCACCCACCCCTTCGCCGGCGAGATCCGCTTCGGCTCGGTCGAGGTCGAGTTCGATGCGCCGGAGCTTGGTTTCGCCGTGCCGCTGGGGCGGGTCGAGGTCACCGAATGCGACATGGTCAACCAGTTCCGCGGTACGGCGGACGCGCCGCCGCAGTTCACGCGGGGCTATGGCCTGGTGTTCGGCCAGTCGGAGCGCAAGGCCATGTCGATGGCCCTCGTCGATCGGGCCTTGCGGGCGCGCGAGTTCGGCGAGGAGGCGACGGCTCCCGCGCAGGACGAGGAATTCGTGCTCTCGCATGCCGATAACGTCCAGGCGACCGGTTTCGTCGAGCATCTCAAGCTGCCCCATTACGTGGATTTCCAGGCCGAGCTCGTCTTGCTGCGGCAGCTCAGGCGCGAATGGGAAGAGCGGCGCGCCGCGGCGACCGCCACCGAGCCGCAGAGGCGCGAGGCCGCCGAATGAGCGCGCCCTCCTATAACTTCGCCTATCTCGACGAGCAGACGAAGCGGATGATTCGCCGCGCGATCCTGAAGGCGATCGCCGTGCCCGGCTATCAAGTGCCCTTCGCCAGCCGCGAGATGCCGATGCCCTATGGCTGGGGGACGGGCGGCGTGCAGGTGACGGCCTCGATCATCGGGCCGCGCGACGTGCTCAAGGTCATCGATCAGGGCTCGGACGATACCACGAACGCCGTCTCGATCCGCGCCTTCTTCGCCAAGGTCGCTCGCGTCGCGGTCACCACCAGGACCGGCGAGGCGAGCATCATCCAGACCCGACATCGCATTCCCGAGACGCCGCTCGCGGAAGGACAGATCATCGTCTTCCAGGTGCCGATCCCGGAACCGCTGCGCTTCCTCGAGCCGCGCGAGACCGAGACGCGGCTGATGCACGCGCTCGAGGATTACGGGCCGATGCATGTCAAGCTCTACGAGGACATTGCCCGGCACGGCCATATCGCGACGACCTATGCGTATCCGGTGCGGGTCGCCGGCCGCTACCTCATGGACCCCTCGCCGACGCCGAAATTCGACAACCCGAAAATGCATGTCTCGGCGGCGCTGCAGCTCTTCGGCGCCGGGCGCGAGAAGCGCATCTACGCCATTCCGCCGCACACCGAGGTGGTGTCGCTCGACTTCGAGGACCATCCCTTCGAGGTGCAGCGTTTCGACAGACCTTGCGCCTTGTGCGGGGCCGAAGGCGTCTATCTCGACGAGGTGATCACCGACGACCAAGGCGGGCGCATCTTCGTCTGCTCGGACACCGATCATTGCGAGGGCCGCCGGCAAGCAGGTCATGGCGGCGCGGATGACGGAGCCGAAGGTTCGGCAACCCGCGAGGGAGGCTCGCGGTGAACCGGTTCTCCGTGCGAACAGCTGCGCTGGGCGCGCCTCCTTCTCCTCCCCGGGCTTGTTCCGGGGATTGCGAGGCTTTTGCGAAACTCGCATTCGCGGAGCAACCGCTTCACCGCTCATCCCCGCGAAAGCGGGGACCCAGAATTCTCGCATGCCCGGCAGTACCGGGTCTCCGCTTTCGCGGGGACGGGCGGAGATGGGAGGCGGTGCGGTGATGACATCTGCAGCCTCCGCCAATGGAACGGACCAACCGCTCCTCGTCGCCGAGGGTGTGACCAAATATTACGGCGAACGCCTCGGCTGCCGCGACGTGTCGTTCGAGGTCCATCCGGGCGAGGTCATCGCGGTCGTGGGCGAGTCCGGCTCCGGCAAATCGACCTTGCTTTCGCTCTTGTCGCAGCGTCTTGCGCTCAGCGCCGGCCGCGTCTCCTATCGCCAGAACGGTCATCTGCGCGATCTCGCCGAATTGACGGAGGCGGAGCGGCGGCGTCTGCAACGCACCGATTGGGGCTTCGTGCACCAGGACCCGCGCGAGGGGCTGCGCATGAACGTCTCGGCGGGCGCCAATGTCGGGGAACGCCTGATGGCCACGGGCTGGCGGCATTACGGACGCATTCGCCAGACGGCGAGCGACTGGCTGTCGCGCGTCGAGATCGACGCGACGCGCATCGACGAACCGCCGCGCAGCTTCTCGGGCGGCATGCGCCAGCGCCTGCAGATCGCCAAGAATCTCGTCACGCATCCCCGCCTCGTCTTCATGGACGAGCCGACCGGCGGGCTCGACGTGTCGGTGCAGGCGCGCCTCCTCGACCTGATCCGGGAGCTGGTCGCCAATCTCGGCCTCGCCGCCGTCATCGTGACCCATGATCTCGCGGTGGCGCGCCTGCTCTCGCATCGCATCCTGGTGATGAAGGATGGCGAGGTGATCGAGACCGGCCTCACCGACCGGGTGCTCGACGATCCCGCGCAAGCCTATACGCAGCTCCTCGTGTCATCGGTGCTCGCCGCATGAGCGACCTTGCGCCACTCATCGAGATCGAGGGGCTGGCGAAGAGCTTCACCTTGCATCTGCGCGGTGGGCTCGTCCTGCCGGTCGTCACCGGCGTGAGCTTCGCGGTGCGGCCGGGAGAATGCGTCGCGCTGGGCGGCCCGTCCGGCATCGGCAAGTCGTCGATCCTGAAGGCGGTGTTCGGCAATTACGCGGTCGATCAGGGCCGCATCTGGATCCGCGACGGCGGCACGAGGGTCGATCTCGCAAGCGCCGAGCCTCGCGCCGTCATCGCGCTCAGACGCCGGGTCATCGGCTATGTCAGCCAGTTCCTGCGCGTCATCCCGCGCGTCTCGGCGCGCGATGTCGTGGCCGCCGCGGCGCGCGAGAACAGCGCGCCCGAGGACGAGGCGCTGGCCACGGCGGAGCGGCTGCTGGCGCGGCTCAACCTGCCGGAGCGGCTCTGGTCGCTGCCGCCCTCGACTTTCTCGGGGGGCGAGCAGCAGCGGGTCAATATCGCGCGCGGCTTGGCCGGCCGCCACAGCATCCTCCTCCTCGACGAGCCGACGGCGTCGCTCGACGCGAAGAACAGCGCCGCCGTGGTGGCGCTGATCGAGGAACGCAAGCGCGCAGGGGCCGCGATCCTCGGGATTTTCCATGATGCGCCGGTGCGCGACGAGCTCGCCGACCGCCTCGTCGACATCAGCGCCTTCGCGGTCGGCCGCAAACCGGCGGAGGTCGCGGCGTGAACGGCACGCTCGTCCTGATCGCCGGGCCCTCGGGCGCCGGCAAGGACACGCTGATCCGTCTCGCGCAACAGCGCCTGCGAGACGATCCGCGCTTCGTGTTCGTGCGCCGCGTCATCACCAGGCCGGGCGATGCGGGAGCGGAGGAGCATTGGGCGTCGAGCGACGAGGAATTCGCGCGCGAGGCCGCGAGCGGCGCCTTTGCTCTGCATTGGGAGGCGCATGGGCTGCGCTACGGTGTCCCTCGCGAGATCGACGCGGATCTCGCGGCCGGGCGCGTGGTCGTCGTCAATGTCTCGCGCGGCGTCATCCCCGAGGCGAGGCGCCGCTATCTGAACTCGCTGGCGATCATCGTCACGGCGCCCATCGAGATGCTGGCCGCAAGGCTCGCGGCGCGCGGGCGGGAGCCGGCTTCCGAACATCCGGGCAGGCTCGCCCGGCCGGACCTCGCCGCATGCGCCGAGATGGGCTTGCTCCATGTCAGCAATGACCGCACGCCGGAAGACGGCGCCGAAGCGTTGCTTGCCATCCTGCGCCGATGCATGCCGGTGACGAGGCAACCTCTTCCAATGATTCTCGCTTGCTCCAGCGACCCATCCTCGACCATCGGGAAGTCAGAATGAACGCCTCCGCGATCCATCATCGCGCCCATGACTGGTCGGCGCGCGAGACCGTTCTCACCAATGCCCGGCTGGTTCTCGAGGATGAAGAAATATCGGGAACGCTGAGCTTCAACGCCGAGGGCATCCGCGCCATCGACCATGGCCGCTCGGCCCTGCCCGGCGCCTTCGATTGCGAGGGCGATCTCGTCATTCCGGGCCTCGTCGAGATGCACACCGACAACCTCGAGAAGCATCTCGTGCCGCGCCCCAAGGTGCGCTGGCCCAATCCGCTCGCCGCAGCGATCGCCAATGACGCGCAGATGGCGGCCTCCGGCATCACGACGGTGTTCGATGCAGTCTGCGTCGGCACCTACGAAAACTCGGCCGGCCAGCGCAAGGAGATGTTCGCCGACGAGATCGACGCGATCCAGCTCGGCGCCGAGCAGGAGCTGTTCCGCATCAATCACTTCCTGCATCTGCGCTGCGAGCTTACCGATCCCGACCTGCCTTCGCTGATCGAAGCGCAAGTCGGCAAGCCGATCCTGCGTCTCGCCTCGCTGATGGATCACACGCCGGGACACAGGCAGTGGCGCAACCTCGAGGATCTGCGCACCTTCATGACTGGCACCGGCCGCAACGCCGCCGAGATCGAAGCTGCGATCGCCGAGCGCACGGATCGTGGCCTGCGCTCGGTCGGCCGCAACTGGCCGGTGGTCGTCGAGATGTTCCGCGGCTCGGACATCGTGCTCGCGAGCCATGACGACACGACCACGGGCCAGGTCGAGGAGGCAGCCGCCTCCGGCTGCACGATCTCGGAGTTTCCGACGACCCGCGAGGCCGCCAAGAAGGCCAAGGAAATCGGACTCAAGACCGTGGGCGGCGCGCCGAATGTCGTGCGTGGCGGCTCCCATACCGGCGGAGTGGCCATGAGCGATCTCTTGGCGGAGGGCGTGCTCGACGGCCTGTCCTCCGACTATGTGCCGGCGAGCCTTCTGCAAGCCGTGCTCCTCCTGCATGCCGAGACGGAGCTTCCCCTGCACAAGGGTTTCGCGCTCATCACCGGGAATGTCGCCGACATGGTCGGCTTGAGCGATCGCGGCCGGCTCGCGCCAGGCAAGCGAGCCGATCTCATGCGGCTGCGCTTCGTCCACGACACGCCCCATGTGCGCCGCGTCTGGTGTGCCGGCGCGGTCGTGTTCTGACGGTCGCGATGCCCCCCGACGAACGCGTGGCGATCTACGCCGCGCCGCACCCTGGCGATCCGCTCTGGGCATTCGGATCGAGCACGATCGGCTACGACGCGGCAACGGGCGCCGCGCTATCGGCGCAGCCTCCGCTCGGATTGACGCAAGAGCGCTGGGAGACGCTCACCGCCGAGCCGCGCCGTTACGGCTTCCACGCGACCTTGAAGGCGCCTTTTCGGCTTGCGGACGGCATGGCGCTCGAGCAATTATCGGCGGCGGTTCGCGGCTTTTGCGAGCGAAACCGCGCCGTCGCGCCCTTCCCTCTCGAGGTCAGCGCCATCGGCGAGTTCCTGGCGCTCGTTGCGGAATCGGTGCCGGATGGGCTCGCCCCTCTCGCGGCCTCGGCCGTGACGGATTTCGACCCATTCCGCGCCCCGCTCTCGACGGCCGAGCGCGAACGCCGGCTGGCGGTGAAGCTCGACGGCCGGCAGATCGAGCATCTCGACCGCTGGGGTTATCCCTATGTGCTCGAGGATTTCCGTTTCCATATGTCGCTGACCGGCAAGGTGCGGGATGCCGCCTTGCGCGACGAGCTGAGGGAGGCGCTCGCCGAAGGCTTTCGCCGTGACACCGGCAACGCCCCTTTCGCGCTCGACGCGCTCGTCCTGTTCGTGCAATCGAGCGCCGACGCCTCGTTCCTGATCCATGAGCGTCACGCCCTGAACGGCGCCTCCCCATGACGAAGCTCGGCAACCAGCCGCTGATCGATCCGAGCGCGCAGGTGAAGGCCTCGACGCTCGGCCGCTACACCGAGGTCGGGGCGCGCACCAAGCTCCTGGAATGTGCGCTCGGCGACTATTCCTACATCGTCAATGACGGCGACATGGCCTACACGACGGCCGGCAAGTTCTGCTCGATCGCCGCGATGACCCGCATCAACCCCGGCAACCACCCCATGCGGCGCGCCTCGCAGGCGCATTTCACCTATCGCGCCTCCGCCTATTTCGACGGCGAAGAGGATGAGGACCAATTCTTCGCCTGGCGGCGATCCTATCCCGTCTCGATCGGCAATGATGTCTGGATCGGGCATGGCGCCATCGTGCTGCCGGGCCGCAAGATCGGCGACGGGGCCGTGATCGCGGCGGGCGCCATCGTCACCAAGGATGTGGCGCCCTATACGATCGTCGCCGGCAATCCGGCCCGGCTCGTCAAGCGGCGCTTCCCCGAGGAGATCGCCCCGCGCCTCATCAGGCTCGCCTGGTGGGATTGGAGCCATCAGGCGCTGCGCAGCGCCTTGCCGGATTTTCGTCGCCTGACGATCGAAGCCTTCCTCGAGAAATACGAGCGCTGAAAAGAGGGTTATCGATGTGCGACAGGTTGTTGCCGCCGTCAGCATTGAGGCCGTGAGATGCCCCGCATGCGATTGCTGCGCAAGATCTCGGCCGCGACCTCGATCACGAGGCCTCGAAGCCAGGCATGGGCGGGGTCGAATTGGAAGCGTCGGTGCCAGGCGATATAGAGCGGCAAGTCGCATAGGCTCGGTGGGAGCCTGCCGTCGAGCGGGATCGGCGCGCCGGCGAAGTCGCGCATCAATCGCGGTCCCATGAGGCCCGGCATGGAGGCGAGCATGCGGCTGCCGCGCAGGAAGGCCGGAATCCCGGAAAAGCTCGGCACGCTGACGGCGATGTCGCGCACCATGCCGGCCGCCTCGAGCCTTTTGTCGAAGTTCAGCCTTTCATTGTCCGTGTAGACGACGGTGACATGGCGGGCGGCGAGATAATCCGCGCTCGTTCGCGGCGCCGGCCGCATGGCCGGATCGTAGAAGCAGCGATAGCGGTCCCGAAGCAGCCGCTTTTGCAGCACGTCGATCCCTGTCGGCGGGCGTGGCGAAATGAGCAGATCGCAGCGGTTTTCGCGCAGCATCTCCGCGGTCGGCAGTTCGGACGGGATGACGCGCAGCCGCATAGGCTGCGCCACGGCCTCGACGCGGCGGAATAGTGCCGGCAACAAGAGATCGCGCTGAAAATCATTGGCCGCGATGGTCAAGGACAGGCGCGCCGATGAAGGATCGAATTCCGCGCCGCGACTGAAGGCCTGCAACTCGTCAAGCAATTGCCGCGCCTGTTCGCTGAGCGCCCGCGCATGGGCGGTGGCGACGATGCCCCGCCCCGCCTTGACGAAGAGCGGATCGCGCAGGATGCGCCTGAGCTTTCGCAAGGAGTGGCTGACCGCCGATTGCGTCATGCCGAGCCGGGTCGCGGCGGCCGTCACCGAGCCTTCCTCGAGCACCACTAGGAACAGCTTCAGGGCGTGCCCGTCGAGGGCCAAATGATCGATCTTGTTCATGCGTCTGATGATAGTCCATGCATTTATCTTTTGAATAGCGCGTTGGAAACTGGCGGCTCTCGCTGGCCCGGGCGCAAGGACAGGCAGGAGATTCCGGCCGAGACGGAGGGGACCCTTGAATTACAATCGCGCATTTTCCGACGATGCGGCCTCCCGTTCTCCGCAGATCGCGCCACGAGCAGAGGGAGCTGGGCCTGCGCTCCGATGGCCTCGCGCCGGGAACGGCTCCGGCGAGTTCTTCCAGCGCGACCGGTCGGTGCAGCCGCCGGCGTATACGCCGGCCTATAAGACGAGCGTTACGCGCTCGCCGCGCTACGCGCTGCTTTCCTTGCAGAATTCCCTATCCGAAGTGACCGGCCCGGTCTTCGGCCACAATGAGCTCGGCGCCCTCGATAACGACCTCATCCTCAATTATGCCAAGACCGGCGAGCCGATCGGCGAGCGCATCATCGTTCACGGCCGGGTGCTCGACGAGAACCGCCGGCCGGTGCCGCGCACCTTGGTCGAATTCTGGCAGGCGAATGCCGGCGGCCGCTATCGGCACAAGAAGGACACCTATCTCGCGCCGATCGATCCGAATTTCGGCGGCTGCGGCCGGGCGCTGACCGACGACGAGGGCTATTACTATTTCCGCACCGTCAAGCCCGGCCCCTATCCCTGGCGCAACTATGTCAATAGCTGGCGCCCGGCTCATATTCATTTCTCGATCTTCGGATCGGGCTTCGCGCAGCGGCTCATCACCCAGATGTATTTCGAGGGCGATCCGCTCATCGAACATTGCCCCATCCTCAACGTCGTTCCCGACAAGGACGCGCTGCGGCGCTTGATCGCGCCGCTCGATCTGAACGCCTCGTTGCCGTTCGACACGCTTGCCTACCGTTTCGACATCGTGCTGCGCGGCCGCCGGTCGACCCTGTTCGACAACAGGCTGGAGGGGAACTGAGCCATGGCGCCGATGCTCGACTATCTCAAGGAGACCGCCTCGCAGACGGCAGGCCCCTATGTCCATATCGGCCTCATGCCGCATCAGGCCGGCTTCGATATTTTCGAGAAGAATTTCTCGAATGTCCTCGTCGGCCCGAACACGCGCGGCGAGCGCATCCTCGTCGAGGGCCGGGTCCTCGATGGTTATGGAGCGCCGATCCGCGACGCGCTCATCGAGATCTGGCAGGCGAATGCGGCCGGTCGCTACAACCACCCCACCGACACGCAGCCCCAGCCGCTCGACGAGGATTTTCGCGGCTGGGGACGCACCAATGCGGATTTCGAGACGGGGCTCTACAGCTTCGAGACGATCAAGCCCGGCCGGGTGCCCGGCCGCCATGCCGGCAAGCCCATGGCGCCGCATATCAACTTCTGGATCGTCGCCCGCGGCATCAATATCGGACTCAATACGCGCATGTATTTCTCCGATGAAGCTAAGGCCAATGCGGCCGATCCGGTGCTCGGCCTGATCGAGATCGAGAAGCGCCGCGCGAGCCTTGTCGGCCAGCGCGGCGAGCGCGACGGCCAGGTGGTCTACAGCTTCGACATCAAGCTGCAGAGCGACGACGAGACGGTGTTCTTCGACGTTTGACCTTGGGGCGGAGATATCGTGGGCAGGATCGTTCTCACCGCAAAGGTTTCGCACGTTCCCTCGATGCTGTTGTCGGAACGCGATGGCCCGCTGAAGGGAAGCCGTGACGAGGCCATCGCCTCGGTACGCGAGCTCGGCCGCCGCGCCCTGGTGCGCGGCGCCGACACCTTCCTCGTCTTCGATACGCACTGGATCGCCAACATCGGATTTCATCTCAACGGCAATGCGCGTCACAGGGGCGTCTATACGAGCCCCGAAGCGCCGCACATGATCCAGGATCTCGCCTATGATTATCGCGGCAATCCGGAGCTCGCCGACCTCGTGGCCGATGAGGCCGGCAGCAATCGCGTCAAGGCGCTCGCCCACAAGGTGCCGAGCCTCGGGCTCGAATACGGCACGATCGTGCCGATGCGCTACATGAACCCCGATGGCGTCGCGAGGGTGGTGCCGGTCGCCTCGCCGATATTCGCCTCGGTCGAGGAGAATCGCCGGTTCGGCGAAAGCGTGCGCCGCGCCATCGAGCGCTCGGACGCGAATGTCGCGGTGATCGCCAGCGGCTCGCTGTCGCACAAGCTTTGGGACAACGCCGATCTCGGGCCGAAGGCATGGTTCGAGATTTCGAGCGAGTTCAACCGGCAGATGGATTTGCGCGTGCTCGAGCTGTGGAGGGAGGGTCGATTCCGGGAGTTCGTCGACCTCTTGCCGGAGTACATCCACAAATGCGACGGCGAGGCGAAGATGGCGGATACGGCCATGCTGTTCGGCCTGCTCGGCTGGGACGGCTATGACGGTGAAGCCGAGCAACTCTGCTCCTATTTCCCCTCGAGCGGGAGCGGACAAGTCAATGTGGAATTCTGGCCGGGCAAATCCTTGTCCGGCCGACCGGCCCCGACCCGAGGCAGGCACGCATGATTCTCGACTTCGACAAGCTCGCCGCGACCCCGCTGGAGCGCTATCCCTACGAACACATCGTCGTAAAAAAGTTCGTCTACCCCGAGCAGTTCGCCAAGGTCAGCGCCGATTTCCCGAAGCTGCCGGGCCCGGGCCTGCATCCGCCGAGCGCGGTCGCGCTCAAGGGCGCCTTCGCGATCATGCTGGAAGAGATTTGCAGCGACCGTTTCCGGGACATCATCGCCAGGACGTTCGAGGTCGATCTCGAGGGCAAGCCGCTGATGGCGACCATTCGCGGCTTCATCCGGGCGCGGGACGGTCAAATACACACCGATTCCGAGAGCAAGATCATCACCGTGCTCATCTATCTCAATGAGAGTTGGGAAAAAGAGGGCGGCAATCTGCGTCTGTTGCGCAACGGCACCGATATCGATGACTACGTGATGGAGATCTCCCCGATCGAGGGGACGCTGCTGGTCTTCAGGCGCTCGGACCATTCCTGGCACGGCCATCTGCCTTTCGAGGGGCCGCGCCGCACCATCCAGCTCAACTGGGTCACCGACCGTTTCACCGCCTTCAAGGAGAATGCGCGCCACTTCATGGGCTCGAAGCTCAAGGCCGCACAGGAGAGCCTCGGCGCGCGCGGCTGAGCCGCGCCCGCGAGATCATCACGAGAGGAGGCCGCCATGGCCATGATCCAATCTGCCGCGAGCACCGCGTCGGCACGCTTTTATGCCGCCGCCTTCAAGGAACCGGTGATCGACATCGAAGCGATCCGGCGCGCCGCGGTGTCGCGCGAGCCCTACACGCATATGCTCGTCGACAACGTGCTCAACTCCGATGCCGTGCCGGCCTTGCGCGCCGACTTCCCCAACATCACCAAGCCCGGCTATCTGACGGTCGACGACAGCTTGCTGAAGGGCAAGTTCAGGCAGCTCATCGAAGAGCTCGAGAGCCCCGAATTCACCGAGGTCATGTCGCAGAAGATGGGGCTCGACCTGAGCCCCTATCCGCGCCTCACCACCATCCGCAAGATCAGCCAGGCGAAGGACTGCAGGTCCCATGTCGACGGCGCCGCCAAGGTGATGACGCTGCTCGTCTATATGAACGATGCCTGGAAGGATGATGGCGCCGGGCGCCTGCGCGTGCTCTACGGACCTGACGGCTTCGAGCCCTACAAGGTCGAGGTGCCCCCCATCATGGGCACCATGTTCGCCTTCCTGCGCGCCGATAATTCCTGGCATGGCCACATGCCCTTCGCCGGCGAGCGTCGCGTGGTCCAGGTGGCCTGGGTGAAGGACGAGGCGGAGCTCGAGCGCAAGAAGAAGCGCAATTCCATGGCGCAGTTCTTCAAGGGGATTTTCGGGAGGTGACGGGGGGCTTCTTGTCACTGGGCCCGATTGCCACGAGTAGCCTCCCTTGCCGCTTCAGATATTGGTTGCCGGGACATTGATCTAGATCAAGTGGCCGGCACGATTATTGTGCAGCGTTTGTGAAATCCGTTTGCCGGCATCGATCGACGGGGCGGCCAGGACATCTTCGAACAGACACCGGCCATTTGTGGAGTTTGTCCCCTTGCCCGATCACCATGCCGGTCGAGCGCTCCGATTCCCGCATGCGCCGATTCGGGGTGAGAGCCTGTGTTCCTTGCGCATCGAATTGCAGGTACGATGAGTGCCGATCCGACTGAGGGAACGGCCCTCCTCCACGCCGTAGTCGGCACCTCACCCGACGCGATCATAACCATCGACGTCGGCGGCGAAATTCATTCCTTCAACGCGGCGGCCGAGCGGCTGTTCGGCTACACGCAGACCGAAGCTCTCGGCCAGAACGTCAAGATACTCATGCCGTCGCACTTTCGCGAACAACACGACGTCTATATCGCTCGCTACCTGGCGACGGGCGAGCGGCACATCATCGGCACCGGCCGGGTGGTCGCCGGACAGCACAAAGACGGGTCGACGTTCCCTGTCGAGCTTTTCGTCGGCGAAACGCTGGTCGACGATGCGCGCCTCTTCGTCGGCTTCATTCGGGATCTCTCCGACCTGGACCGCGAACATCGGAGGGTGCAGGAACTCCAATCGAAGTTGTTCCACGCAAGCCGCCTGGGCGAAATGGGGCAAGTGGCTTCCGGGCTGGTCCATGAGGTCACTCAGCCCCTCGCCGCCATCATGAACTATATCCAGGCAGCCCGCAGGATGTCAGCCTCGGCCCCCGTGCCGGAGTTTTCGTCCTCGGGCGCGGAAGTCCTCGAGAAGATCGCGCAACAGGCAGAGCGCGCTGTCGACATCATTAGGCGCTTACGGAGCTTTCTCGAAAGGCGTGAAAGCGAGCGAGACAGGCACGATCTTCACGCGATCATCGAGGAAGCGCTCGCTCTCGCCTTGGTGGGACCGGCGGGTCGAGGCGTGCGCGTCCAGCTGGCCCTCATGCCTGGAATCCTCGACGTCCATATCGACCGAGTGCAGATTCAGCAGGTGCTGGTCAATCTCGTGCGCAACGGCATCGATGCGATGGAGGGCATGCCGCACCGCGAAGTCACGATATCGACCGCCTCTCACGACGCCGGCTTTACACGGGTATCCGTATCGGATGTGGGCTGCGGCATATCCTCCGAAATCGCCGATGAGCTGTTCGAGGAATTTGTCACTACGAAAGAACAAGGCCTGGGCGTCGGCCTTTCCATTTCCAAGACCATTGTCGAAGCTCACGGAGGTCGAATCTGGTTCACGCTGAACGTACCCGCCGGCGCTACGTTCCACTTCACTGTTCCACTGGCGCAAGACGTGGTGCCTGACCGTGGAAACCCCGCACGCCCGGTCGAGTGCGGAGGAATTCACTGACGGCCCTCGCGGGGCGCCGGTCTCGATGCGAATCATGGTGGGCCGATGAAGTCTCGAGAAGCTCGCGGCCGCACCCGATCGATGATGGTCTCCAGCATGAAGCCGACCGTGTACATCGTCGAGGATGACGAGGCCAACCGCAGCTCGCTGCGGGAGGTGCTGGAAATCTATGGATACTCGGTCGTGACGTTCGCTACCGGGGAGGACTTCCTCGACCGTGCCGAGATGAGCGGCCGGGGATGTGTCATTCTCGATGTCAATTTGCCTGGGGCTAGTGGTCTTGAAGTCCTCCAGCGCCTGCGGTCGCGCCAAGTCTCGATTCCCGCTGTCATCGTCTCAGGGCGCGCCACGGCAGACATGCGGGCGCAAGCCAGTCGCCTCGAAGCTCTCGCTTTCTTCGAAAAGCCAATCGATATCGACGAGCTGGTCGTTTTGATCGACTCGGCCAATTGAAAGTAAGCCTCGGCCGATCTCGAGGAAACTGGCCGGCCCTGGTCTTCGCAGCGCTTTGACCACCTCGCGCGGACTCTTGTCCCGATCGTGCCGTGGATACACAGCTTCACGCCTCGAATGAACTCGAGCGTCGAGCAAAGTTTAGAATAAGTCTACATCTAAATTATATTAGTTCTAATATTGTCACGAATTGTTGACTTTTGGATTCATGCATCGCACGTTCTGAACCGGGCCCGACACGTCCAGCATTCCAACCTGGATCGATTAGAGCATCATGAGACATCCCCCAGGAATGCGCCTCCTATCCGCATCGATCATTGCGTCTCTGTTCTCGGTCGTCGCAGCCCTCGCCGAGCCGATCGCCGTGACCGACCCGACCGGCCACGAGGTCAAGCTCTCCGGTCCGGCGACGCGCATGGTGGCGATCCCCATCCCGTCCTCGTCGACGGTGGTCGCGCTGGACGGGAGCACGCGCCGCCTGGCGGGCATGCATCCGCTCGCCAAATCGGCGATTCGAGCCGGCATCCTCGGCGCATTCTTTCCGGAGGCCGAGGACATCCCGAGCAACATCATCAACAACGCTTCGTCCGAGGGCTTTGCTCCGAATGTCGAAGCGATCGCGGCGCTCCGGCCAGACCTCGTCGTGCAATGGGGCGACGCCGACAAGGACATCATCGCGCCCTTGGAGAATGCGGGCCTGACGACGGGGCTCATTCTCTACGGGACCGAGGAGAAGGCGCGCGCCATCATCAATTTCCTCGGCGATGTGACGGGCAATGCCGAGAAGGCGGCCGCGCTGGTCCGCTGGCGGGACGAGACATTGGCGAAAATCCGACCCAAAGTGCTGGATTTGCCCGAGAAAAAGAGGCCGCGCATTCTCTATCTGGTGCAGGCCAAAAGCAGCTTCCGGGCCAGCGGCAAGGACAGCTACAACGACTTCTATATCGATCTCGTCGGAGGCGTGAACGCCGCGGCCGAACTCACCGGCATCAAAAGCGTCAACGCGGAGCAGATCGCAGCTTGGAATCCGGACGTCATCCTGCTCAACGGCTTCGAGGATGATCTCGATCTTACGGCTATCTACGGCAACTTCATCCTGTCCGAGACAGCCGCCGCGAAAACCAAGCGCGTCTACAAGATGCCGATCGGTGGCTATCGTTGGGACCCGCCGAGCCAGGAATCGCCCTTGACCTGGATGTGGCTCGCCGACCTCATCCATCCGGAAATCTTCGACTTCAATATTCGCGCCGAGATCGCTTCTTCCTATCAGCGGATTTACGGGCACGCGCCGAGTTCCGAACAGGTGGACGCCATTCTGCGCATGCCGATGAACGGCGGTAGCGCCGGCTATAGTCATTTCGCGTCGGATTGAGCCACCGGCGCTCGTCGTGACGGTCTTGGCTCATTGCGGAACCGCGCGCCGAACTCTGGCGCGCAGGCGCGCGGAGATGTGGCAGGCGGGTTTCCTTCTCGCCTTGCTGGCAGCGATGATCGGCGGTCTTTGTCTGGGACGCCTGCGGATTCCCGCTGCGTCGGTCATGACCATCCTTCTCGGCAAGCTCGGCGGCTCAAGCGCCTCGTTGAACCTGGACGAAAAGATCGTCTTGTTGGTCAGGGCACCTCGCGTCCTCGTGGCGGCTCTGTCGGGCGCGGGGCTTGCGATGTGCGGCGCCGCCCTCCAGGGCATTTTCCGCAACCCGCTCGTTTCTCCGCAAATTCTCGGTATCTCCGGAGGCGCGGCCTTCGGAGGCGCCGCGGCGATCCTGATCGGTTGGTCGGGATATGCGCTCATCGGCTCTGCTTTCCTGTTCGGAATGCTCGCCCTCGCTCTTGTCGGCTTCATCGCCCGCGTCGATGGACGGACCGATCAAATGGTCATCGTGCTCGCCGGCATCGTCATCGGCGCTCTCTTCACCGCGCTTGTCTCGCTGATCGAATTTGTCGCGGACCCGGACACTTCGCTCCCGGCCATCGTCGTTTGGCTGATGGGCTCGTTCGCCTTGGTGACCTGGCAGCGGGCCTTGCTGGCCGCGCCCATCATCCTCTTCGCATCGGCAGGTCTTTTCCTCCTGCGATTCCGCGTCAACGTTCTCTCGATGGGCGATGACGAGGCGCGCTCCTTCGGCGTCGAGGTAGAGCGCGACAAGTGGATCATCTTCACGCTCGTCGGTCTTCTCACCGGCGCGGTCATCGCCGTGGCGGGAATAGTCGGTTGGGTCGGACTCGTGATCCCTCACGCGGCACGCCTGCTGATCGGGCCGGACAACCGTGACCTGCTGCCCGCATCGGCTCTCCTCGGAGGCACCTATCTCGTCATCATCGACACGCTTGCCCGGACCCTGACGCCGGCCGAAATCCCGCTGGGTGTGCTGACGGCCATCGTCGGAGCGCCGGTCTTCGCCCTGCTTTTGAGAAACGTGTTCATGCGGCGGCAACGGTCATGATGCGCCTTGTCGACGCCGGCGTGCGGTATGGCGAACGATGGATCTTCCGCCATCTGTCGTTCGAGCTTCCGATCGGGCGGTGCCTAGCCATCCTTGGCCCCAACGGGCGCGGCAAGACCACGCTGGTTCGAGCCTTGGTCGGCTTCCTGGCCCTTTCCGAGGGGAGGCAGGAAGTCCCTCCCATGATCGGCTATGTTCCCCAATCGATCGGCAAGGACGTCCAATACGAGGTCCGCCAGGTGGTCGCGATGGGTCGCGTAGCGCGCCGCGGTCTGTTCGCGCTGCCCACTCGATCCGACCGCGATGCCGCTGACCGCGCCCTTGCCCGAGTCGGCATATCGTCACTGGCGCATGCGCCGCTCGATCGCCTGTCGGGTGGCGAGCGCCAGCTCGTTCTGCTGGCGCGCGCCATCGCCACGGATGCCTCGATCCTGGTCCTCGACGAACCTGCATCGGCGCTCGATCTGCGCAACCAGGACCGTTTCTTGTCGGTCGTCGACGTGTTGCGCGACGATGGCGAGCACGCGATCGTCTTCACGACCCATTTGCCTCAGCACGCAAGCGCCGTCGCGGATGAGGCGCTGCTGATGTTCGGCACCGAAGACCGCGTCCGGGGGCCTGTGGAGACGGTGTTGACGCCAGTCAATCTGTCGCGGCTTTACGGCCTTTCGGTCGAGATCGTCGAGGTGCCGAGCCCGGCCGGTACGAGGTCGGTCAGGGGCGTCGTGCCTCTTTTTGGTCAGGCGGCCTCGCGGTGACCGGCCCGGCTCTGCTGATCCTATCGGAATACGGTCCGCCGGATCGCATCTTCAGCGGGGCGATCGGACAAGGCCGCGTTCTGCCGCTCAATGACACCGAGCTCAGCGACGAGGTGTTGGACAACGCCACAGCGCTCATCACCACGATGCATCTCGATCAGGTCGGGTTCGGACGCCAAGCCGCTGCTCTCGAGCGGCTACTCGGGCGCGGTGGCCGCATCTTCTTCAACGGCCATCTCGCCATTCCGTTTCTCCCGGAGCTTGCGCCCTTCGTGCCGCTCTCTCGCCGAAGGCGGCAAGACTACGATCTCGTTCGCCTTGCCGATCATCCCATCTTCGAGGGTGTAGACATCAAAACCCTGGTCACCCGAAAGGGCGTCGCCGGATTCTATGGACGGGGGCACGTCCCTCTCCCCCCGGGAGCGATGAAGGTCACAGGCCTCGGCCCGGAGCGCGTCCCTGTCGACTGGGAATGGCGCACACCCCGGGGCGGCGCGATCTTCATGCATGCGGGCAACGAACTATGGAGCATGGGCGGCAACGAGGACGGAGCGATGAGCGGGATCCTGGTCGAGCGTGTCGTTGATTGGTCGGTGGGCTTGGATCAGGGGCGGTTCGCGGCATGAGCGTCCTCGCTATCCATCCCGGCGCCGCCTATCATGTGGAGAGCCTCGAAGGCCCGCGCTTCGCGCGGTTTATCGATGCGCTGGTCAGGCCCGAAGAGCTCGGCTTGCTCGAGCTCGACAGCTTCGACGTCGTTATCGTTCCTTGCCGAACGCCCGCACACCGCATCGGGCCGTGCGCGGCACAGCTCAAGGACTATCTCGATTCGGGAGGGACCGTTTTCGCCTCTGGCGAAAGCAATTCCGAGCTTTGGCTCCCGGGCATCGTCTTCGCCCCCCAACCGACAAACTGGTGGTGGTGGCTCGATCCAAAGGCGGATCTAGGGGTGCGCATCGTTGCCAAATCCCACCCGCTTCTCCGACGGCTGCGCCAGGAGGATGTCACCTGGCATCTGCACGGGGCGTTCGCCGTCCCGCCGGGCGCCGAGGTCCTTATCGTCGAGGGCGAAGGCCGCCCGATCCTCTACGTCGACGAGGTGACCACGCGAGGCCGGATGATCGTTACGAGCCTTGATCCGTTCTACCATCACGGCTCCCATTTCATGCCGGCCACCACCCGCTTTCTGGATGGCTTTCTGCCCTCGCTAAGCATCATTCGTCGCGGCGATACCCTGGCTCGAGGAGGTTTGACCCGCCGATGAGGGCGCCGAGACCGGCGCGGAAGACGTCGTCCGCGGCGTGAAAGACGAGCGTCAGACTCGATCGTCTGGAGGGCGCCGGTTGCCTTAACCTGCCTTACGCCTCAGGCGCACCACCACGTCGACCCTCACCACCTCGAACCCCTCCGGGGCCGGCGGCACGTCGCTGACCTCGACGGCCGAAGCCGGGATGTCGATCACGCAACCTTCGTCCTCGATGAAGAAATGATGATGCTCGGAGATATTGGTATCGAAATAGGTGCGCGTGCCGTCGACGGCGATCTCGCGCAACAGGCCGGCCTCGGTGAATTGATTGAGGGTGTTGTAGACGGTCGCCAGCGACACCTGGAGGCGCGAGCGCGAGGCTTCCTCGAACAGGGCCTCGGCCAAGAGATGCCGATGGCCCTTGCCGAAGATCAGCCAACCGAGGGAAAGGCGCTGCCGCGTCGGACGCAGCCCGGCGGCCCTGAGACGGTCCCGCAAGTCTCGAACCACGCACTCGCCGATCGCCGGAGCGGGGCTCGCCACCCGCCGGACGAAGGGGGGATTGGGCGTCGTCATTTCTGGTCTCGGGCGACATCAAACGTCATCAATTCACTTCTCCTCGCGCAGGCCAGGTGTCCCTCCCTCGCCGAGACCGTCGACGTGGGACTGGGTGTAGCGTTCGAGGCCGATACGCTCGATGAGGTCGAGCTGCGTCTCGAGGAAGTCTATATGGCCCTCCTCATCGGCCATGAGAAGCTCGAACAGATCCCGAGACGGATAGTCCTTCACCTTCAGGCAATGCTCGGCGGCCTCCTGATAGAGCGCACGGGCGCCGAGCTCAGCCGCGAGGTCGGCGTCGAGGATTTCCCGAACGTTCTCGCCGATTCTCAGCGGGTCGAGCGTCTGAAGATTCGGAAATCCCTCCAGGAAAATGATGCGGTCGACGAAACGATCCGCGTGGCGCATCTCCTCGATCGAGTCCTCCCGCCACTTCTTGGCGAGGCCATTCAGCCCCCAATTGTCGAGCAGACGATAGTGCAGCCAGTATTGGTTGATCGCGGTGAGTTCGCTGCGCAGCCCCTTGTTGAGATACTCGATGACTTTCTTGTCGCCCTTCATCCATCCCTCCTTGCGCGTGAGCGTCCAGCCGACGCCTCTGTCAAATCCATGTCAAGGAGCGATGGAATCGAGTTCAGGCGGGCCATTCACTCGGCAGCGATCAGGAACGGAGCTTCGGGCTCTTCGTGCTCGCGCGCATGGTGGGCATCGGCAGCGGGGCACTGCGGGCATCCGAGCTTGCAGCTATCCATGTGTACCTTGACGAGGAGAGCGCGAACGGTCTCGACGCAGCGCCCGCAGCGGGGCGCGCAGCCAAGGCACCGATAGGCGTGACCCGGCGAACGAGGCCGCGCGGCGCCTTCGAGCTGAAGCGTCGCCAGGACCTGCGCCTCGGAGAGGACGTTGCACGAGCAGATGATCAACGAGGCGCGGCCTAGTTTAGAGTCGTTAAAAACTACAGTATTCTCAAACACTTGTATCACACTGCGGGGTGACCGCGATAGTCCTGGCCACTGCGACCGATTGCCCGAGATCCCGACGCCCCAGAGCCGAAGATCGTCGAGATGAAGCGTCCCGATCGGAGCGCCGATCCCGATCGGGTACGGATCGACGGCTCAGTTCGGATGCCGGTCGGCGATCGTCTTGATCTCGCCGAGATGATCGAAAAAGAGAGCGACCAGCCGCGGGTCGAAATGCAGGCCGCTATTGTCGCGGATGTGCTTCAGCACGTCGTCCAAGGGCCATGCGTCCTTGTAGCAGCGCTTGTTGCTCAACGCGTCGAAGACATCGACGATCGCGGTGATGCGGCCGTATAGGCCGATCTGCGTCCCCCGCTTGCCGTGAGGATAGCCGGACCCGTCCCATTTCTCATGGTGCTCCAAGGCGATCATGGCGCCGATCTGCAAGATCTCCATCTGCGAGTCGCGAAGCAGATCGTAGCCGATCGTCGTGTGCGTCTTCATCACCTCCCATTCTTGCGCGGTCAGCTTGCCAGGCTTGTTGAGGATTTCATCGGGGATACCGATCTTGCCCAAATCGTGCATGGGCGAGGCAAGGAAGAGAATCTGCGCTTCGCGTTCGGACAGGCCCCATCTCTTCCCCAAGAGCTCGGAGAGCTCGGCTACCCTCTTGACGTGGTTCGCGGTTTCCTTCGAACGGGATTCGACAGCTCCGCCCAGGCGGTAGACGATCTCGCGCTGCGTCGTCTCGATCATCTCGCGCAGATCGATATTGTCGAAGGCGATGCGGGCATTGCGGTTGAACAGCTCGACGATCCGAGGATCGATGCCATAGGATGAATGACCTGCCACATAGGCCACTCTGTCGGTGCCATGGTGGCCCGAGAAGACGCCTATATATTCCTTTTCGCCGGCGTAGCTCTGCTGCTCGGCGACGCACCGCATGATGCGATCGACTGCATCCTCGGGGAGAGAATCCCGCAACGAGCGGTCGACGAGGGTTTCGAAAGCGCCGGTGCCCGCGACCACGGTCAAATGGCCGTCGCTGCCGACGGCGGCGACGGCGGGAAGCTCGGGGCGCTCGCTATCACTGCCGCGGTCTTCCTTGACACCGATGAGAGCGCTCAGCTGCTCGAGCACCCCCGCGGCGAAGAGTTTGAAGCCCGAATGCCTGAATATCTCCGCCGAGGCATGGATGACCTGTTCGAGACCACGACGATTGGTGTCGATGATGTGCATCTGGGTTTCAATGGTTTGAATATCCCGGAAGGCGCGCAGGCTGGAATGGAGAATGGTTTCGAGCTTGCGTCTGGTCAGCTCGGTCTTGTCCGCGTAGCCATTGATGTCGTAGCGCGCGACGACATCGGTCTCGGGGGCGGCACCGGGCTGCCCCGTGCGCAAGACGATCCTCACCTTGCGATTGCCGATCTCGTCGCGAATGCGTCTGACGGCGTCGAGACCTGCATATTCGCTTTCCATGACCACATCGAGCAGCAGGACGGCGGCATCGGGGTTGTCGCGCACGGCCGCGACGGCTTCGACGCCGGTATAGGCATGGACCCGGCGCAAGCTTCTTCCTTCGAAGGTGAAGCTGCTCAGCGCCAGCTCGGTGACCTTGTGCACATCCGGTTCGTCATCCGCGACGATGACGCACCAAAGCGGTTCGGTCTCGACCGAGCTTGCCGCAACGGCGCACTCCGCGGAGCCGGCGGATCTGTCGATCTCGGTCGCGTTCGATTTGAGAAAACTCGGATAGGCAAGCTCAGCCGTCATGCGACAAGCGCCTCCCCGCGAATGGCTTCGGCAGCGGACGCCGCCGAGGCAGGCGTGATCGCAGGAAGAATGAGATCGAACCGCGTTCCGAGCCCCGGCGCGCTGTCGCATTTGATGCGGCCGCCGAGCGTCTTGGTGACGAGATTATAGGTGATGAACAAGCCGAGGCCGGTGCCTCCCTGGCCGCGTCGCGTGGTGAAAAAGGGTTCGAAGATGCGCGACCGGATGCTCGACGGCATGCCTTTTCCGTCATCCGCACAGGTCAGCGCGACCGATCCCGGCGCCGAAGCCGCCACGCTGAGCGTGATGTTTCCGGCGGCGCCGGGGTCGAAGGCGTGGACGACGCTGTTCAGGACGAGATTGCTGACGATCTGCCAGAGCGCGCCCGCCAGCATCTTCACCTCGACCGGCTGCGGGCACAGAACCGTGACGGTGATGTGCGTGCGTTTGAGCTCGGGTTGCAGCGAGGCGACGATCTCGTCGAGATGAGCGCCCAATTCGAGGCGGCGCGGCGTCTCGGATGCCTGGTCCGTGGCGACATCCTTGAAGCGTCGCACCAGCGTGGCGGCGCGTTGCAGGTTGGCGGCCACGAGCGCCGCGGAGCTTCGCATCTGGGCGAAGAAAGCGAGAAGCCCCTCTTCGGTCAATTGGCGCTCGCGTAAGCTCCGTTCGGTCGCGAGCACGAGGTCGTCGGTCGTCGACATGGCCGTCACGCAGATGCCGATCGGCGTGTTGACCTCATGGGCGATCCCTCCGGCCATGGATCCGAGAAATGCGAGCTTCGTCGTCTCGACCAGCTCTTCCTGTGCGGTGTGCAGCTCCCCCGCCAGACGATCCGCCTCGATCATCTGGTGCTTGAAGACCTGAACCGCCTTGGCCATGCGGCCGATCTCGTCGCCGCGGGCGACGCCCGGAACCTCGACGGCGAGGTCGTGGTCGGCCAAGCGGCGCATGGATTCGGCGAGAGCCAGGATGGGGCTGCTGATCTGCCGGCGCGTCATGAGGAAACCGACACCGGTGAATCCAAGGGCGATCAGAAAAGTCAGCCCGTGGATGCCCAGGCTGCGGGTGGCCTCGCGCATTTGCTGGTCGGCATAGGTAACCATCTCGGCCATGGCCATCTTCGCGGCGTCGACGCTCGGCAGCAATGCATCGCGTTGACGAGCCAGGAAGTCGGGCGCAGCGATGTCGGGGACGCGGCCGGCGCTGAGGGATCGCGCGATGGCCGCCCGCTCGTCGGCGGCTGGTCCATGCGTCAAGCCGGCATTTCCCTTCCGGATCAGGGCTTTCATGTTGTCGCTGAGGGCAACCGATCCCGCGAGCCCGGTGACGATCGCCCAGGCGTTTTTCGCCTGGCCGTCGTCTTCGGCATTGGCGACGGCTTCCCCGAGACCCCATGGTTGCCTGGTGGTCAGGGAGGCGGTGATCCGCACCACCGTCAGACCGGCATGGCTGCGGGCCTCCCAGGCGGCGCGCTTGACCATCGCGAGTTGATCGATCACGGGATCGACCTGCATGAGCGCTCCCTCGATAAGATCGGCGGTGGCGTCGAGCTCGCGCAAGTAAGTCGAGACTGCCGCAAACCACTCTTCGGCCATTCGCGCATCGCGCTCCGGCTTCGCCTTCACGATCGCGGCATCGATCCCGCGACGCTTGGCCTCCAACACGCCATGTGCGGATTTCACGCGTGCGGTCGCGGATTCGATATCCGGCAATTGGAGGGCAGCCAGCAACTCCATGATCCGCGTGTAACCCTCCTCGGCGAGCCGGCGATCGCTCGCTATTTCGGCTTGCGCCGCCTCGCTGACGGGCGCCTCGCCGAGCGACGCGTCGAGCGTGTCGGTCCGCTCGACCCGCGCGTCATACACGGCCTTGAACAGGGCTTGGCTGACCGGCGCCAGCGAAGCGACTTTTCGCGCTGCTCCGTATTGCTCGAACGTGCCGCTCAATCCGTTGACGCCTGATGCGACCAGCAAGAGGCCGAGAAGACCGAAGACCAGCTCCAGCACGGTCCGGATCGAGAGTCTGTTGAGGGCGAGCAATTGAAGCGCACCTCGCTGCCTGTGTCGCGACTGCCTATGCCGCGAGTGCCCATGTCGGGACTGTGCCCATGTCGGGACTTGGGTCGTCAAGTATCCCTTGGTAGACTCGCGGAATCTCCCGCTCGAGCCATGAAGCAATCGCATACCGTCATTGAAATTCTATTAACTTCTTCGCAGCATTTCGCCTCTCCGACGCCAGCAGAGCATCGAGAGGCCGGCGCGAGCGCGCGGACGGTCCGGCGTCGTCCCGGAATGCCGTCCTTGGAGCGCGATGGCCGCGAACGGAATCGCCGTGGCGGTCTAACTTTTTGTTTGAGCATGATCTTTTCGGAAAACCGGTCTCCACCCCCGCCTTCGCGAGGGCATGCTTTTGCGGATCATGCTCTAGCTCCTCGCGGGAGCGACGCGCCTCGGCCCGCTCCCCCGTAGCCTGCGATCCTGCCGGTTGCATATGCCGATGGCCGAATCGCCGTGATGCACGCCAAGCGCTATGCTCGCCCCGGAGCGGCGGATTTCACCGCTTTGGCCGAGCCGGCGAAGGGCGCGATAGACGGCCTCGCGCGTGAGACCCAGCTCCGCTGCGACATCGGTCCAGGTCCGGCCCAGCACAATTGTCGGCGGGCTTCCGCGCGCTCGGAGCTTCAGCCAGGCGAGCAAGCGCTCCGACGCGGAGCGAATGTTGCGTAGCTCGAGGCGCGTGCGAAGGTCACGAACCTGCCAGGCCAACAGGCGCGACAGTCGCAACGCGGCAACCGGGCTCGACGCCAAAGTGTCGAGCAGCTCCTGGCGCGGCAGAACGGCCACAAGGCAATCGACATCGGCCACCGCGTCGCAGTGGTAGGTCTCCGCGAAGAGGCTGGCCTCGGCCAAGCTTTCCGTAGGTCGCGCCACGTGCAGCACGACGGCGGACCCATCTTCGAGATGACGCACCAGCCTTACCCGCCCCTCCCGCACGAGGTAGATCGCGGAAGCGGGGTCGCCTTGCCGGAACAAGGTTTCACCGGTCGCGAGCGAACGCAAGCGGACATCTCTCGGGCGAAGCAGGCTCAGCCAGCCTGCTTCGCCCTGCATCGGTTCTTTCGGTGCCTCCATATGATTGAGATCATACCGCGCCGAGGAGCGCCGCGGTAGACTGATCGTAGTTCGGATGAGAGGAGGGCCTTATGAGGCTCGCGGTCGCTCTGTTCGCTTCGCTGCTCTTGGTCTTCGCCGGATCCGCACGGGCTCAAGGGGCAAACCCGATGTTGCACCAGCACTTGGGCGCCAGCGGCATGCCGGGTGATTTGGCTGCGCTGCCCACCTTGCCGGGCCAGGATGCATTCGGGGCGATCCAGGAGGTGATCGGCATCCTCGAGGCCGATCCGAAGACGGACTGGTCGCGCGTCGATCTGGAGGCCCTGCGGCAACATCTGACCGATATGAACGAGGTCACTCTCCAGGCGCGCGCCGAGACGAGCAAGATCGAGGGCGGCATCCGTGTCGCCGTGACCGGCGAGGGGCGGACACTCGAGGCGATCCAACGCATGGTGCCGGCTCAGGCCCGCCAGATGGACGGCAGCAACGGCTGGACGATCAAGGCGGAGCTGCTGCCGAACGGCGCCGCATTGGTCGCGACTTCGCCGGCGCCCGACCAGGCGGTGAAGCTACGCGGCCTCGGCTTCATCGGGATCATGGCGTCAGGCAGTCACCACCAGCTGCATCATCTCGCGCTCGCCAAGGGCGAGATGCCGCATTGAGGAGAGACCCCTATGAGCATGGCGTGGAAGGCGGCCATTACATGAGGTCCGCGCCTCCCTTCAGAGCCACCGCCGCACCCGCTTTGCGTAGTCGTCATAGGCAGCGCCGAAGCTTTGCCGGAGCTTCGCCTCTTCCGGCGCAATGAAGACGCGGTCCAGCAGAGCCGCGAATCCGGCGACGATCAACCATGGGGAAAGCGATCCCAAGAACAGTGCGACCCCTGCGACCATGAGAACCATGCCCAGGTACATCGGGTTTCGGCTCGAGCCGAACACGCCTTGCGTGACCAGGGCGGTCGACCGTTCGAAGGGTTTCACGGTGGTGTGATGCTGCTTGAACGAGAGATCGGCGAGGATGTTGAGCGCAATGCCCGCGGCGACGGGCGCCAAGCCCGCGAGCCGCCATGGAAACGCGATCGGCACGACCAACGGAACCAGAAAATGCAGGGCAATCGTCAACACGATCGCAACCAGGAGATAGGCCGGTGGAAGCATTCGTTTCAGCACTGGCGCACCCTCTTGAGCAGACTGTTGCCGAGGCTTTAGTAGGGTCGGTTGCGCGCCACGAAGGCGGCGATCGCCTCCCGGCTCATAAGACCGCTCTGGCGCGCGACCTCGCGCCCGCCCGAAAACAGGATCAGCGTCGGAATGCCGCGGATTTGAAGGCGCTGAGCCACGTCGGATGCGGCCTCGGTATCGAGCTTGGCGAAGCGCAGGCGCGGTTCGAGCGCGTGCGCCGCCGCCGCGAATTGGGGCGCCATGGCGCGGCAAGGACCGCACCAGGCGGCCCAGAAGTCGACCAAGACCGGAATCTCGGTGCGTCCGACGAGCCGGTCGAAGTCGGCCGCCGCGGCGAGCTCGAC
Organism: Hyphomicrobiales bacterium; assembly: GCA_044445965.1. Lineage (GTDB taxonomy): Bacteria > Pseudomonadota > Alphaproteobacteria > Rhizobiales > Beijerinckiaceae > GAS188. The sequence goes on along the minus strand of JBIOEJ010000005.1, from coordinate 47,575 downwards.
CGGATGACCGTCGAAGAGAGGTGCATGGCATTTGCCGCAATTCGGCTTTTCGCCGGCATCGAGCCTTGCCTGAGGGGCGCGGTTCGCGGCGCCGCATCGCGGACAGATGATCGTCGGGTTCGCGCTCATATCAAATCATGCCGCGGCGGCTCGCGCCGTCTCGAACTGGGTGAACGCTCCGAGCGCATGGCTCGCATACATGACGGCCGGCCCCGCCCCCATGTAGATCGCCATTCCGAGCGCCTCGAGGATTTCCTGCCGCGAGGCGCCTGCCTCCACGGCGGCCTTGACGTGAAAGGCGATGCAGTCGTCGCAGCGCACCGCGACCGCGATGGCGAGCGCGATCAGCTCCTTCGTCTTGGCGTCGAGCGCCTTCAGGGCGAGCGCCGCCTGGGCGATGGCGGAGAATTGCCTCATCACCTCGGGAGCACCAAGGCGCAGATTCCTCAGCTCGGCACTCAATTCCTTCGTCGTCGCGGGCCAATCCGTCTGCGGCATGATGCTCTCCTGTGTTCCTGCTGCGAATGATGTCTGTTCAACCTCTCGCCTTCACGGGAATTTCGTCGTCCCTGAGCCAGACATAGATCGCCGGAATGACGAGCAAGGTAAGGGCGGTCGAGGATGCGAGGCCGAAGACGAGAGAGATGGCGAGGCCCTGAAAGATCGGGTCGGCGAGGATGAAGGCCGCGCCGATCATGGCGGCCGCCGCGGTGAGGAAGATCGGCTTGAAGCGGGTCGCGCCGGCCTCGATGAGCGCCGTCCGCAGCGGCACGTCGGCGGCTAGGCGATGGCGGATGAAATCGACCAGCAGGATCGAGTTGCGCACGATAATGCCCGCAAGGGCGATGAAGCCGATCATCGAGGTCGCCGTGAAGGCGGCCCCGAGCAGCCAATGCCCGAGCACGATGCCGATGAGCGTCAGCGGCACCGGGACCAAGATCACGAGCGGCAGGCGGAACGAGCCGAATTGGGCGACGACGAGCAAATAGATGCCGAGGATCGCCACCATGAAGGCCGCGCCCATGTCGCGGAACGTGACATAGGTCACCTCCCATTCGCCATCCCAGAGCAGGGTTGGTCTCGCATCATCCACCGGCTGTCCGTGGTACTTGATCTGCGGCGGGCCCGCCGTGCCCCAATCCATGCGGGCGATCTGATCTTCGACCGCGAGCATGCCGTAGACGGGCGCTTCGAAGCGTCCGGCGACCTCGGCGCTCACCATCTCGGCGAACCGCCCATTGTGGCGGAAGATCGGGTAGGAGGCGCGCTCCTGCTTCAGGGTGACGACATCGCCCAGCTCGACATTGGCGCCCTGACGCACTGTGCCGCCGGCGGGCAGCGGCGTCGACAGGACGCGCTCGTTGAGGGACAAGGCGCTGCGAGGCAACGCCACGGTGATGTCGATCGGCTTGAGGCCGCCCCCGCGCTGCGAGTAACCGACCTTCGTGCCTCCAATGATCGCGCCGATCGTATCATAGACCGCCTGCTCCTCGACTCCATGGAATTCGAGCGCCTCTTGATCGATCGAGAAGCGCACACGCTCCGAGGGCGCGCCGAAACTGTCGTCGACGTCGACCACGAAATCCACGGCCTCGAAAGCCCTGCGCACCTGGCTCGCGAGCGCGCGGCGGCTTGCCGCATCGGGCCCGTAGATTTCGGCGAGCAAGGTGGACAGGACCGGGGGACCAGGCGGCACCTCGACGACCTTGACCGCCGTGCGCGCAGGCACCGGCAAACCCGCGAGGCGCTGGCGCATATCGAGGGCGATAACGTGGCTGGGACGTGAACGCTCACCCTTGGGAGCGAGGTTGACGGAAAGATCGCCGAGCTCGGGGCTCTCGCGCAAATAATAGTGGCGCACGAGGCCGTTGAAATTGAAAGGGGCGGCCGTCCCGACATAGGCCTGGATCGATATCAGCTCCGGCAGATCCTTCAGCCGCTCGGCCGCCGCCATGAGCAGGCGATCCGTCTCTTCCAGGGTCGAGCCCTGCGGCAGGTCGACGACGACCTGGATATCCGATTTGTTGTCGAACGGCAGAAGCTTGACGCGCACCGCCTTCGTGGCGAACAGCCCGCACGCCGCAATGGTCGCGCCCCCCACGGTCACAAGGAACAGCTTCGACCGCCAGCGGCCCTTGAGAAGCGGCCGCGCGATGAAGGCGTAGAAGCGGCCCATGGCGCCGACCTCATGCGCGCCGGGCTCGGACGGGAGTCTCGGATCGGCGAAGCGCCGCCGGGCGATGCGCAGCAGCAGCCAGGGCGTCACGGTAACCGCGACGAAAAAGGAGAAGAGCATCGCCATCGAGGCATTGGCGGGGATGGGGCTCATATACGGACCCATCAGGCCGCTCACGAACATCATCGGCAGCAGGGCGGCGATGATCGTGAGGGTCGCCACTATGGTCGGGTTTCCCACTTCGGCGACCGCTTCGATCGCGGTCTCGACGAGACCGCGTTTGCCTCGCATGGACCAGTGGCGGACGATGTTTTCGACGACGACAATGGCGTCATCGACCAGGATGCCGATCGAGAAGATCAGCGCGAACAGGCTGACACGGTTGATCGTGTAGCCCATGAGCCAAGAGGCAAAAAGGGTGAGAAGGATCGTGGTCGGAATGATGATCAATACCACCATGCCTTCGCGCCAGCCGATAGCGAGCGTGATCAGGACCACGATGGACAGCGTGGCCAATCCCAGGTGGAACAGGAGCTCGTCGGCCTTCTCGGTCGCGGTCGCGCCGTAGTTGCGCGTCACGGTGATCTCGAGGCCCGAGGGAACGATGCGCCCCTTGACGCGGTCGAGGCGCTGGATCACGTCGTCGGCGACGAACACGGCGTTGGCGCCCTTGCGCTTGGCGATCGCGATGCTGACGGCCGGCCGGCGCTGCAGCTCGCCGTTCGGCGTGGGCGCCAGTGTCCAGGCGCGATGCTCGAGCTCGGCTGCTCCCACGACCACATCGGCCACGTCCTTCACGTAGACGGGCCGCCCGTCGCGCGAGGTCAGGAGGAGCAGGCCGATATCCGGAACGCCCTGCAAGGTCTGGCCCGCCAGGACCGGCACGGAGCGGCCATTGTCGCGGAATGCGCCGACCAGGAACGACCGATTGGCGTTGGTGAGCTTGTCGATGAGCTGGTTGAGCGTGATGCCGTAGAGCGACAGACGCTCCGGATCCGGCTCCACGCGGATCTGGTTGGGGCTGCCCCCGACCAGATAAGTGCCGCCGACGTTCTCGACCTTGGCGAGCTCGTGCTGCAGCTCTTCGGCAACCTGGTAGAGACCGTTATCGGACCAGTCGGCGGCCCCGCCGGGCTGGGCCGCCAAGGTGAGGACGACAATGGCGACATCGTTGATGCCCCTGCCTACGATCAAGGGCTCCGGGATGCCCTTGGGCAGATCCGTGATATTGGCGCGGATCTTCTCATGCACGCGCAGAACCGCCGTATCCTCGTCGGTGCCCACGAAGAATCGCGCGGTGACGACCACGCGGTCGTCCTTCGTCTGTGAATAGACGTGCTCGACCCCGTTGATGCCCTTGATGATGTCCTCGAGGGGGCGGGTAACGAGCTCGACCGCCTCATCGGCCTTGTAGCCGTTGGCCGTGACCATGATATCGACCATCGGTACGCTGATCTGCGGCTCCTCCTCGCGCGGCAGGGCGACGACGGCGATAGCGCCGGCCATGAGAGCCGCGAGCAGCAGCAGCGGCGTCAGCGGCGAATTGATGAAGGCGCGGGTCAGGACGCCGGATAGTCCGAGCTTCATGGCGAGATCAGCACGTCGCCGTCCTTCACGCCGGACAGGATCTCGATTCCGTGCTCCTGGGACATTCCGGGCTGCACGACGATCTCGGAACCGTCCGAGAGCTTCACATAGCTGACGCCCGCGCGCCGGTAGACATAGGCCGCCGGCACGATGATCGCGCGCCGCATACCGGTGCTGACATAGACGCGCGTGCGTTCGCCGACGAAATAATTGCCGAGCCCCTCGACCTCGACATCGGCGACCACCCTCCCGCCCTGGATCTCGGGATAGACGATCCGCACGCGGCCCTCGCGCTTATCGCCCTCCTCGTCCTGCGGGCCACGCGCTCCGATGAGCACCACGTCCCCCGCCCGCAAGAACTGCGCATGGCGCTCGGGCAATTGCATGCGCAGGATGTAGCGGTCCTCGGCCAGCGTCGCGACCGTCTCGCCCGGCAGCACGACCCGACCCTCCGAAACCGGAATGCTGAGGATGCGCCCTGCTCCCGGCGCCAGTACCGCACCCTCCTTCATCTGCTGAGCGATCACGCTGCGGTCCGCGCGCATGGCGGTGAGCGTGCGCTCCGCTACGTCGAGATTGGTCTTGGCGAGATCGACCTGCGACTGCGTGCTCACGCCGCGTCGCTGCAGCTCCTGGACGCGATCGAAGTCGATCTTCGCCTGGTCGCGCTGCGATTGCTGCGACTGAATGCGCGAGTCGAGCGCCTGCATCTGCAGGACGAGCTTTTGATCCGCGACCGTGGCGAGCTCGGCCCCGGCGGCGACCCGATCGCCCTCCTTGGCCTTCAACGAGGCGATCGTCCCGCCGATGCGGGCGCGCGCGACGAGCTGGTGCACGGGCTCGACAGTCGCGATCACGGCCTTCTGATCCGCGATCTCCGAGGTGCGGATGGCGAACGGCTCTGCCGCGAGACCGGCATGGGGGAACAAGAGGACACCGGCAACTGCCAGGGCGCGACGCATGAGAAACCTCCTTATCCGGCCTTGACAAATATATTAGCTATATCTAATTTAGCAACTGTGAATTTAAAGGAACTGCAATCCAAAGCCGGCGCGGCCGAGACTCTCCTGAAAGCGGTCGCCAACCAGCATCGCCTGATCATCTTGTGCGAATTGCTGAAGGGCGAACGCTCGGTGACCGCGCTTCGGAATGCGATCGGGCTGAGCCAATCGGCTTTGTCGCAGCATCTCGCGCGCTTGCGCGAGGACGATCTCGTCGCGACGCGCCGCGAGTCGCAGACGATCTACTATTCGCTGGCGAGCAGCCGGGTAACGCGGCTGATCGGCCTGCTCTACGAACTCTATTGCGCGCCGGAATGCGACGCGGACCGGCCGGCAAAACGAAGGAGGAAGACATCATGACACTCGATCGCGCCGTCATGGCATTCGCCGGACTGGTCATCCTGGTCAGCTTGACCTTGAGCCAGCTCCACAGCCCGTATTGGCTGCTGCTCACGGCCTTCGTGGGCCTCAATCTCATCCAGGCGTCGTTCACCGGATTCTGCCCGGCGGCGATCCTGTTCAAGCGCCTGGGCATCACGGCCGGGGCGGCGTTCTCCTGACCGCCGCGCGTCTCGGGACGCCGTTGCTCCACGCTCCCCTGAACCCCGGAATCTGACGACGGCACGCTCGTCATCTGCTCTGAACTTGCGAGTCTCATTATTGAAAAATATCGGCGCTCCGACGTCATGAATTGATCCAGATCAGAATGACGACAGTAACATGCTCCGATTGTGTCGGTGTGATTGGGCCCGGGAAGGAGGAGCGGAACATGACCACGAATATCGGTGCCCCCGATCGCATCGCGAGAATCGTGATCGGGGCCTTGTTGATCGCCTTCGCCATCCCGGTCGGGTTCCCGTCGACCGGCTGGAACTGGGTCGGCTGGATCGGCGTCGTGCCGCTTCTGACCGCGGCGCTCGGGAACTGCCCGCTCTACAGCGTGCTCGGCATCTCGACATGCTCGCGCGCCTGACGCGCCGGCGATTGCCTGTCGGTGCATGAGCTTCGGCAGGCGCACGGCCGATGCGAGGGGGGGAATTCGAGACTTGGCCCGCCAGAGCGCGCCAGAAAAAGGGGAGGTATGTTCATGCCAAAGGTTGTCGTCTTAGGCGCCGGCATCGGGGGCGTCCCGATGGCTTTCGAATTGCGCGATTTGCTGGGGCGATCGGCGGAAATCGAGGTCGTCTCCGATTCCGAATGGTTCCAGTTCGTGCCGTCGAACCCGTGGGTAGCGGTGAATTGGCGCAAGCCCGAAGACATCAAGGTCCACCTTCCTCCTGTGTTCGCCAAGCTCGGGATCGGCTTTTCCCCCGCGGGCGCGAAACAGGTTCTGCCGGAGGCCAATACGGTCGTCCTCGCCGACGGCCGGCGCATCGAATACGATTATCTCGTGATCGCGACGGGCCCCAAGCTCGCCTTCGACGAGATCGAAGGCCTCGGGCCGCAAGCCAATACACGCTCGATTTGCCACGTCGATCACGCGGCTTCGGCCTGCCAGCGTTGGGAGGAGTTCTGCAAGGACCCCGGCCCGATGGTGGTCGGAGCCGTGCAGGGAGCCTCCTGCTTCGGGCCGGCCTATGAATTCGCGCTCACGGCCGTCACCGATCTGCGGCGACGCAAGATCCGCGACCGCGTGCCGATCACCTTCGTGACCTCCGAGCCCTATATCGGGCATCTCGGTCTCGGCGGCGTCGGCGACACCAAGGGGCTGCTCGAATCGATCATGCGGGATCGCGACGTGAGATGGATCACCAATGCGAAGGTCGATCGGATCACGCCCGACACGGTCGAGGTGACCGAGGTCAACGAGGACGGCTCGAGCAAGAAGCAGCACAAACTGGCCTCGCGATTTTCGATGTTCATTCCGGCCTTCCGCGGCGTCGACTGCCTCAAGGACGACAGCGGCAAATGGATCGCGGGGCTCGCCAACCCGCGCGGTTTCGTGCTGATCGACAAATGTCAGCGCAACCCGAAATACGGGAACATCTTCGGGGTCGGCGTGTGCACGGCGATTCCCCCGTACGAGGTCACGCCCGTGCCGGTCGGCGTGCCGAAGACGGGCTATATGATCGAGTCGATGGTGACCGCGACGGCACACAACATCAAGGAATTGATCGCTGGGCGCCAGCCGAGCCATTTGGCGACGTGGAACGCCGTCTGCCTCGCCGATTTCGGCAATAGCGGCGTCGCCTTCGTGGCGCTGCCGCAGATTCCTCCGCGCAACGTCAACTGGTCGAGCCAGGGCTACTGGGTGCACCTCGCCAAGGTCGCGTTCGAGAAATATTTCCTGCGCAAGGTTCGCGTCGGATCGAGCGAGCCCGGATATGAGCGTTTCGTCATGAAGAGGCTCGGGGTGAACCGGCTGCGCACGCCGGAGCCGGTGCGGACGCCGGAGCCGGTTTGATCGAACGGAGAAAGTGCCATGACCTATTACATTGCCCGCACGGTGTCCGGAGGGTTCGAGGAGAACGTCGCCAAGGTGGTGGCTGCCCTGAAACAGGAAGGCTTCGGCGTGCTCACCGAGATCGATGTGTCGAGCACGCTGAAGCAGAAGCTCGGGATAGACTTTCGCAAATACCGGATTCTCGGCGCGTGCAACCCAGCGCTCGCCCACAAGGCGCTGACCGCGGAGGACAAGATCGGCGTGATGCTTCCTTGCAACGTGATCGTGCAAGAGGGCGCCGAGGGGCAGGTCGAAATCGCCGCCATAGATCCGATGGCGGCGATGGACCGCGTGGGCAACCCGGCTCTGACGGAGATAGCCCGCCTGGTGGCCGAAAAGCTCGGACGTGTGGTCAAGGCCGTCTGAGACAGCCGACTGTCATATAGGCTTCACCGAGGGCCGTTAGCTCCCTTCATTGAAGGGATGCGCATGCTCGAAATTCAAGGCCTCGACAAGCAGTTCGGCGCGAAATTCGCTGTGGCGAACGTTTCGCTGGAGGTGCGGGAAGGCGCCTTCGTCGGCGTCATCGGCCGGTCCGGAGCCGGCAAATCCACCTTGCTGCGGGCCATCAACCGCTTGAGCGACGCGACCGGCGGCCGCATTCTCTGGAAAGGCGAGGACATAACCGCCCTCAAGGGCAGCAAGCTCGCCGCCTGGCGGTCTCGCTGCGCCATGATCTTCCAGCAATTCAACCTGGTGGGCCGGCTCGACGTCCTGACCAATGTGCTGATGGGCCGCTTGAACCACACGCCCACTTGGCGCGCGCTCACCAATCTGTGGACGACGCAGGACCGCGCCATCGCGCTGTCATCGCTCGCCCAATTCGACATCGCGACGCTCGCCTCGCAGCGCGCCGAGGAACTGTCCGGCGGACAGCAGCAGCGCGTGGCCATCGCCCGCGCGCTCGTGCAGGAGCCCGAGCTGATCCTCGCCGACGAGCCCATCGCCTCGCTCGATCCCCGCAACACCAAAGTGGTGATGGATGCGTTGCAGCGCATCAACCGGCATTTCGGCCTGACCGTGCTGTGCAATCTGCATTCGCTCGATCTGGCGCGCAGCTATTGCGATCGCCTCATCGGCATGGCGCAGGGCCGCGTCGTCTTCGACGGCACGCCGGAGGAGCTCAACGACGCTGCGGCGCGCGAGCTCTACGGCATCGAAGCCAACGAGGTGCTGGAACCCGGCGAGGCGCAGCTTCCTCAAGGCGAAACCGTGCCCGCTTGATGCAGGCGATCGAACCGCGGCTCGCCGCCTTTTCAATCGCTGCCGGCGTCCCGCCGGATCGATACGCGTATGAGCCAAACCCAACGGAGGCATGAATGACCACACGTAGAACGATCCTCGCCGGCATCGCGGCGAGCGTGGCGCTGAAAGGCACGGCATATGCGCAGGACTGGCACGCCAAATATCCCGAGCTCGTCTACGCCGTCGTGCCCGCCGAGAACGCCTCGGGCGTGGTCGATCGCTTCACGCCATTCGTCGCCTATCTCTCGAAGGAGCTCGGCACCAAGGTGACCTTGCGCGTCGCCAACGACTACGCGGCCGTGATCGAGGGGCAGAAGGCGGAAAATATCCATATCGGCTATTACGGCCCGGCTTCCTATTCCCGGGCCTTTATCGTCGGCGCCAAGATCGAACCTTTCGTCATCGACGTGAACAGCGACGGCACCAAGGGCTATTACTCGGTCTTCTACGTGAGAGCCGATTCGCCCTACCAGAAGATCGATGACCTGAAGGGCAAGAATCTTGGTCTCGTCGATCCGAACTCGACTTCCGGCAACAACATGCCGCGCTTCGCCTTGCATAATCTCGGCATCGACGCCGAGAAATTCTTCGCCCACGTCGTCTATACGGGCAGCCACGAGAATGCGCTGACCGCGCTCAAGCAGGGCACCGTCGACGTTTCGGCCAACTGGTGGAATGCGGACGACGACTCGAACCTCACCCGCATGGTGACCAAGGGCATGCTGAAAAAGGAAGATTTCCGCATCATCTTCAAATCGCCGCTGATCATCAATTCCCCGACCGCTTATCTCGCCGATCTGCCGGCGGAGCTGAAGGCGGCGATCCGCAAGGCCTTCTTCGATGCCCCGACCAAGGACAAGGCCGCGTTCGACAGACTCTCCGACGGCAAGAACCGCCCTTGGGAGCCGATCACCCATGAGGACTATCTGCCGACCATCGAGATGGTGAAGTTCGTCGACACGCTCCGCAAGGCTTGAGCGGGACTTGCCAAACGAAAAGCGCGCGCCCCACCTCTCCCCTTGCGGGAGAGGTAAGGCGGCGCGGCGCGCCATACCCGTGAAAGCCTAGCCGCCTTGGCCGGTCACCAGATCCTCTTGCCGCAAGGGCAGCTCGCGCCGCTCGAGGCGGCCTACATCAAGGCGAAATCGGCCAAGCGCCTCGCCTCCTTCCTGGTCGTCGCCGGCCTCGTCATCGCGCTCATCGGCGCGGCTCGGGTGGCCGAGGTCGATATCGGCAAGCTCTGGGAGCATCGCGGGGAGCTCGGCGACTACTTCAACCGCACCTTCACGCTCGACAGCGGCGGCCGCGTCTGGAGCGATCCAGCCGAGTGGTTCTGGAATCTGAAGGGCTGGTCGCTGCTGGTCCTCGAAACCATCGTCATGGCCTATGTGGGCACGGCGCTCGGCCTGATCGTCGGCCTGCCCTTATGCTTCCTATCGAGCGCCAATCTGTCGCAGAACCCATGGATCAGGGCGGCGGCGAAACGCCTGCTCGAGTTCCTGCGCACCGTGCCCGACCTCGTCTTCGCCCTGATCTTCGTGGAAGCCTTCGGGCTCGGCCCGCTCGCCGGCGTCTTGGCGCTGGCACTGCATGCGACCGGCGCGCTCGGCAAGCTGTTCAGCGAGTTCGTCGAGAATATCGACATGAAGCCGGTCGAAGGCGTCGTCGCATCGGGCGGCGGCAAGCTCGCTGCGATCCGCTTCGGCGTGCTGCCGCAGGTGCTCGCCGGCTTCTCGAGCTACACGCTGCTGCGCTTCGAGATCAATGTCCGCGAGGCGGCGGTGCTCGGCTATGTCGGGGCCGGAGGCATCGGCGAGAAGCTGATCGAGGCGATCCGCAAATTCTATTACACCGATGTGTCGGCCATCCTGGTCCTGCTGATCGCCACCGTGTTCCTGATCGACATGGGAACGGACCGGCTGCGCACGAGCCTGTCCAGGGCTATCGGCGCATGAAGCCCGCCAGCGCCGCCTTCGGCGATCTCGCAAGCATCGCGCGCGAGCATGCAGCCATCATCGGCGCCGCAGAGCGCCGCGCCCGGCAAGCCCTCGGCATCGCCTTCGCCCTGTTGACGCTCCTGGCGCTCGGCCTGTGGTGGATCGATTTCGGATTCCTGCGGCTCCTGACCGGGCTGACGCGCTTCGGCCAGATCCTGATGCGCATGCTGCCGCCCTCGCCCGACAGCCTTGCCCGCTTCCTCATCTACGGCCATGCGCTCGTCGAAACGCTGGGCCTCGCCCTCGTCGGCACGCTCAGCGCCGCGGCGCTCGCCTTGCCGCTCGGACTGCTCGCGGCGCGCAATGTCACGGGCTCGGGCGTGCTGCATTTCCTGCTCAGACGCGCCTTCGACATCATCCGCGGCATAGACCGCTTCGTCTGGGCGCTGATCTTCGTGCGCGTCGTCGGCCTCGGGCCGTTCGCCGGCGCGCTCGCCATCGCGGTGTCGAATATCGGCTCCTTCGGCAAGCTGTTCTCGGAAACCTTCGAGAGCGCGGATCTGAAGCCGATCGAAGGCGTCGTCTCGACCGGAGCGTCGGGGATCCACGCGGTCCGATTCGCGATCCTGCCGGAGGTCGCCCCCGTCATCCTCAGTCAGGTGCTCTACTACTTCGAATCGGATACGCGCTCGGCGACCGTCCTCGGCATCGTCGGGGCCGGAGGCATCGGGCTCTTTCTCTACGAGGAAATCCGTGTCCTCGAATGGACGCATGTCGCCTTCCTGATCCTGATGATCCTCGTGACCGTGGCGCTGATCGATGCCTTGTCCGGCATCCTCAGGCGCTGGTTCATCGGTGGGCGGGCGCGGGAGAAGCGGAGATAGATGGCGCGTAGCGAATGGCGAATAGCGAATAGAAGAGCAGCGGCAACCTTCCACTCGCTACTCGCTCCGCCTTGCGGAAGTCACCCTCGCGCTCCTATGAGAGGAGCTGGAGGTGCTGGAGATGTCCGATAGGGTTCGCTTCGAAGACAAGGGCCGGCCGCGCGAGCTCATCATGGACGAGCTGTCGCGCCTGCACGAGGGCGATATCGATTGGCGCGGCGGACGCGCGCCCCTTTACGTCTTCAGTGCGACGCAAGAGGTGCAGAAGCTCGGCCAGGCGGCCTTCAACGAGTTCTTCTCCGAGAACGCGCTCGGCGCGCGCCGCGCCTTCCCAAGCCTTCTACGCATGGAGAGCGAGGTCGTCGCGATGGGTCTCGACCTGTTCCATGGCGCGGATGGCGCGGTCGGCAACATGACGTCGGGGGGCACCGAGAGCATCGTGATGGCGGTGAAGGCCAGCCGCGATTTTGCCCGCAAGCGGCGCGCCGATGCATCGCTGCGCGGCAACATCGTCCTGCCGCTCACGGCCCATCCGGCCTTCGACAAGGCCTCCGCCTTGATGGATATCGAAGTACGCCGCCTGCCGCTCACGGCCGATCTCGTCGCCGATCCCAAGCTGATGGCGCAGGCGCTCGACGACGACACCATCATGATGGTCGGCTCGGCGCCCTGCTTCTCCTACGGCACGATCGACCCGATCGCCGAGCTCGCCGCGGTGGCGCGCCGGCACGGCACCTGGCTGCATGTCGATGCCTGCGTCGGCGGCTGGATGGCGCCCTTCGTCCGCGATATCGGCTACCCAATCCCGGATTTCGATCTCGGCGTCGAAGGCGTCATGTCGCTATCGGCCGATCTGCACAAATTCGGCTTTTGCCCGAAACCCGCCTCGACGGTCTTCTACCGCGACGCCTCGCTGCAGGCCTGCCAGGAATTCTCCTTCGATGTCTGGCCGAGCGGGCGTTTCTCGACTCAGACGCTGGTCGGCACGCGTCCGGGCGGCGCGGTCGCCGCGGCTTGGGCGGTGCTGCGCCATCTCGGCCGCGACGGCTACCGCAAGATCGCCGCCGAGCTGATGGCGATGCGCGACGCTTATCTCGAGGGGCTCAAGGCCATTCCCGGCATGACGATCAGGGGCGCGCCGGCCTTGGCCAATATCGCCTTCGGCTGCGACGACATCGACATGGGCAAGGTCGCGACCCTGATGGGAAAGCGCGGCTGGCTGCCGGGCATGGTACGCACGCCGCCGAGCCTGCATCTGATGCTGTCGCTGCATCATGCCGGAGCGCGCGAGGCCTATCTCGCCGATGTGGCGGCTTGCGTCGAAGCGACCCGCCTCGGGGAGAAGGTCGCGGCGACGAGCGCGAGCTACGCCTAGAGCATGATCCGGAAAAGTGGAAACCGGTTTTCCGAAAAGATCATGCTCAAACAGAAGGTTAGACTGCCACAGCGATTCCATTTGAAGTCATCACGCTCTAAGCCTTGTAGTCCGGCTCCTCCTTGTCGAGGATGCGGCGCCAGGCGTCGAGATGCAGGCGCGCATCGTGGCGCGCACCCCAGGGGCCGTTATAGCGGCGGCGCAAGCGCTCGGGCAGAGACCGCAGCTTCTGGCCTGTCGACATGGCGGTGATCTGATACATGGCGGTGCGCTCGGCGCCGAACAGCTCGTCGAAGGCGTCATGCACGGTCGGGCCGACGACGGTGACGCCGTGGCTCGCCATGATCATGATGGTCTTGTCGCCCATGAGATCGGCGATGCGGTCGCCCTCGGAATTGTCGTTGACGGGCTCATCGCCATGCGCGTCGACCACCACGCGGTCGTTGAGCCCGAGATTATTGTGATGGGCGAGCGCGAATTCGGGCTTCTCCAGCATCGACAGCGCCGTGAGGTATTGCGGGTGCACATGCAGCACGCAGGCGGCTGCGGGGTTGCGCAGATGGATGCGGGCATGGATGTGGAAGGCGACCTTGCGCAGCTCGCCCTTGCCGCGGATGACGCGCCCCTCCAGGTCGCAGACGATCAGGCTCGACGCCGTCAGCTCCTCGAAACGATAGCCGCGCGGATTGATCATGAAGAGCGGCTGATCGTCCGGCCGCCCCTTCGGCAGCATCAGCGAATTGTGATTGCCGATCTGCTCGTTCCAGCCATGGCGGGCGCCGATGCGGAACACGGCGGCCATGTCGCAACGCTGCCGCCACTCCTCGGCTTCGGCCTCGGTCGAGGAGAGGGATTTGACGATCGCTGGCATTAAGACCTCCGGGTCAGGCGTTTCGTGACATCAGGCGCGCCGCCCCGAGGAGCGTTGAGTTATCGGCGGCGCGTTCGCCAGAGGGCAGAAGCGCACCATCCTCGAGGCCGATGCGGCTATCATAGCCGCGAACCAGCGCCTCGCGGAAGAGAGGCCATTTGGTCTTCTCGTAGCCATGCAGCAGTCGCGGGAGGGAAAGGCCGGCGCGGTCGAGGACCGCGATGATGCCCTTCGCGACCTCCAGGCCCTCGCCGGCATCCTGCTCGTTGATCTCGATGAGCACACGTAGACAGCGCCTCGCGTCGGCGAGCCCGACGAGGCGCTCGGCATCCGCCGCCGACCAGAGCCCGGCCTCGACGCCGATGCCCTTGCCGAGCACGAGCCCGATGACCTCCTCGGCATCCTCCTCGATCAGATTGACCGAGACGTAGTCGGGCAGGATTTCCCAGGCCCGGATCGGCTCCTGCCGCGCCCGCCCGCCCGGGCTGATGCCCCAAAAGGTCGAGATGCCGACCGGCACGCCGGGGACGCTTGCCCTGATCGCCAGGAGGGCCTTGCCGACAGGCTCGGGCCGCAAGCTCTCGAGGCCCGCTGCGTCACGCGGATGCACGTGCAGCTCCTCGGCACCGGCCCGCACCGAGCGCTCCGCGTCGAGCGCCAGCTCCTCGGGCGTGCACGAGGTTGCCGGATGGAAAAGCTTGGTGCGGCCACCGTTCAAACAGCCTTGCAGCATTTACGCCTCGCTACGCTCCTGGACTGAGCCGCGTCAATCGCCTAGCGGCTCCATGAGCTCGGTCCGGTTGCCGAACGGGTCATCGACGAAGATGCGCCGATGGCCTTCGAGCGGCTCCCACTGCTCGCGACATCAATTCGCCAGTTCGGCGAGCTTTTTCTCGAGTGATGCGATCCATGCTTTCTGGTTCTGGGCGAGCCTGCCCTCTGCATCGAGCTTGCGGGCGATCTCGAGCGCATGAGCGTAGCGCGCCGCCGCTTCGTCGCCGGCCTCTGCGAGCTTCACAAGCACTACGATCAGGTTGGTATGCAAATGCGTGTTGCTCGGATCCAGAGCCGTGAGCTTCTCGAGGATCAAGAGGGCTTTCCGATATGCCTCCACCCCCTCGCCCGCATGCCCGCCCGCCGCAAGCAAGCGCTCGCCCTCCTTGCCCAGGGAAATCGAGAGGCCGTCAAGCCTTTGCTTCAGGTCCGGGATGATGCGCTTGCGATCGGGGGCGAGCCTGCCTTCTGCTTCGAGCTTGAGCGCGATCTCGAGGGCGCGAATATAGCGGGCGGCGGGTTCGTCACCGGCTTCGGCCAATCTGACGAAAGTCAGGATGAGATCGGACTGCAACTGGATATTGCGGGGATCCGAGAGGGCAAGCCTCTCGAGTATCGCGAGTGCTTTGCGGTCGGCGGCCACGGCTTCATCGGCGCGTGCGCCAGCCAATAGCCGCAGGCCCAATCCGAGATAGACGAGCGACAAATCCCGTTGCCGCAGCGTGTTGCCGGGGTCCGATGCGACCACCTTCTCCATGATCGCCGCCGCGCGCTGATATGCGCTCAGCGCTTCCTCTTGGCGCTGATTGGCAACGAGAGCCTCTCCCATTTCGGCGCAAATCTGCCCAAGCAGCCTTTGCCACTCGGGGTTTTCAGGCTCGGCCGCCTCGAGTCTCTCGGCGAGGGCGAGCGCCTTCTCCAACATCTCCAAGGCCTCGCGCGACTTTCCGCTGCGCAGGAGCAGCTCGCCGTCCCTCATCTGGCTCGTGAGGAGATCCCTTTGGAATATGACGTCGCGCGGCTTGGAAGCCGCGACCTTCTCCTGAATGGCCCGGCCCTTCTGGAAGACGTCGAGCGCCTCTTCTTGGCGTCCGACGGAGGCCAGCACATTGCCGAGATCGTAGTAGCTGCGGGCGAGCTCGAGCTGACGCCCTTCGTTGCCCGAATCGGCGCCCGCGAGCCTTTCAAGGATAGCAACGGCTTTGCGGAAGCTGTCGATCGCCTCGCCGAAACGGCCGGTCTCCACGAAGGTCATTGCCAGGGCGCGTCGGGCCATGGCGAGGTTGCGTTGGCCTTCGGCGTTGCCGGGATCGGCAGCGGCGAGGCTTTCGTCGATCGCTAGAGCCTTGCCATAATATCCGACCGCTTCCTCCCGCCGGCCGGCGGCCCGAACGCCGTCTCCAAAAGCAATATATCCCTTGGCGAGTTCGCGCTGCCATTCGGGATTCTTGGGCTCGATCGCGACGAGCTCGAGTGACAACTCGACGGCGGTCCGATAGGCGTCGAGCGCCTCCTCGCGCTTTCCCGCGTTCTGCAAGAGCATACCCAGCGTGCCGTAACCATTGGCGAGCACGCTCAAGGGCCGCGCTTTGCCCGGAAATCTGGCGACGAGCTTCTCGGTGATGGCGATGCTCTTGCGCTGAGCCGTGAGGGCATCCTCGAACCTCCCGGCCACGCGCAGCACGTTGGCCAGCCGCTCATAGGTGACCGAAAGATTATCCAAGAGATTGGGATTGCTCGGATCGGCCGCAACCAGAGCCTCGATGATGTCTTGGCTGCGCTCGGCTGCAGCGAGCGCAGCCTTCGTGTCCTCCTGTGCTAGAAGCGTCAGCACGAGTTCACCGACGGCCAAGGCCTCACTGAGGCGAAGCTCCGGCGACATTTCTCCCGACTGGGTCAGTTGGCGCTGGAGATCCTGGGCTCGGTTGAGAATATCGCGAACGAGGTCGACGGGCATGCCCACCCGGCTACGAAAACGCATGGCGAAGTCGAACACCAGTCTGTTCGCCGCGCGGGTCGCCGCGGCGAGCGTCCGTTCGGCGCGATCGCGCTGCTGATCGGCGATCTCCCTCTGTTTGGTGGCGATCTCCTCGGCCGCGATCGCCACGAGCTTGGCGTGCTCGGCCTCCCGTCTCGTGATGTCGGCCTTGCGCCACTGCCAGGCGGCGAATCCCGTGAGCACGAGCATCACCCCTGCGGCCGACCAGGCGAGCGTCAGCGCCCGGCGCTGCTGGCGCACTTCCTGCGACAGCAGGTCCTCCTTCGGCACGCCGTGGATCGCGGCGGCGAAATCGGCCGAAAGCTCGATAAAACGCGTGTCACGTTTCGTGACGCTGGTGCGATAGGGCCGAAGATCGACCCATTTCGGCTCGCCAGAAAACCGCCCGTTCAACACGGAAGGGAGCGGCGTTGCCTCGTTCCAGATGAAATCCCTCGCGGCCTCGTCCCAGGCGAGCTCGCCATCCGTCATCGCGACGAGTAGCGTTTCGAGACTCTTTTCCTTGAGCCAGAACGCGGCCTCCTTGCCGACCCAGTGCGATGCCGCAGCCTCGGGCGATGCAAGCAGAATGAGGAAGCGTGATCGCCTGAGCGCCTCCTCGATCGACGGCCAAAGATGCGGAGTGGCAGAGAGGCTCGTATCGTCGCGAAAGACGCGCAGCGCCCGGCGGCGATACCATGCCTTGCCGAGTTTCTGCACGACGGATTGCAGCGCAGCCGCGATCGGCTTGTCCTTGGCATGGCTGTAGGAAATGAAGGCGTCGTAGGTGGTCATGGCGCACACCGTGCCGCGACAGCCGCCGAGACGGTCGAGACTGCAGAACTCGAATACTAGACCATGACCTCCTTGTGCAGAAGCGAATTGGGAGTTGCAGGCGAAAAGGCAAGAACACGTGCATGCGGCAGCGGCCGGCGCTTTCGGCGCCTGCCGTGGGGCGCGAACAAATGGAAATCGGCCCTCTGCACTTCGGGTGGGCAACCCCTTGCCGGTGAGCGGCCGGGCTCAGCCCGTGGGTTTGCCGGCTGCGCTGAACCGCCGAACCACATTCTCCAGGAGTCGCGACACCGGCCCCTCGAAGCCGTTGCGCCACAGGCTGCCGCAAAAGGTGATCGAGCCGACCGAGAACACCGCCCCGCCGGACGGCGTGTCGAAATAGACGATCTCGGCCCGCTTCAACTCGTTCGGCGGCTCGCCCGAGACCGTGTGCAGATGCGACAGCAGCTCCTCCGGCACGGTGACGAAGGAGGCCGGCGGGTCTTCCGATCTGGCGAGGATCACCGCGTCTTCCGGCGTGCCGAGCGTCACGTCGGCCCGGTCCATCTCGAAGCCGGCGGCGCCGCCGCCCGACAGCCCGTAATCGCCGATGACCTCCTCCGCGATGCCTTCGAACATCCAGGCATGGGCGGGTTCGTGCGAAGCCGAAAGGCGCCGGTAGTGCGTGCCTTCGAACAGGCCTTGCCCCGAGAAGCCGACGCCAGCGAGCATTTGCGGCGGGCGCCGGTTGCGCCGCCACAGCCCACCCAACTGCCCGTCGAGCGCGTGGTAATATTCGCCGGGCTCGGCCGCCCAGGCGCGGATACCGCCCTCGGCGCGGCGCAGCTCGATCACATGCGGCATCTTCCTGTCGCGGGCGATGCGCCAGTAGAAGCCGTTGCCGCCGAGATAGGCCAATTTGCCGCCCGTCCGCGTATAGGCCTGCAGCGCATCGAGCGTGCCGAGGGTGTGGTATTCGGGATGCGAGCTCGTCAGCACCGTGCGATAGGGCGCGAGCAGCGACAGGCCCTCATCGTCCAGATCCTCGTCGGTGATGATGTCGAAGGGCAGGCCCTTGGCTTCCAGCCAGGCGAGGATATGGGTGTCGGCAGGATAATGGCGAAGGCCCGAGCCCCGCGCATCGTTGAAGGTGAGGAAGCCAGGCCGCATGGTCAGGATCGGGCGTCGGCGCGACGAGAAGGCGACGCCGGTATTGTCGCGATGGCGGTTATAGGTGGAAGCCGCGTAGAGCGGATGCTGGTCGGGGTTGTGCGGATAGGCGCCCCATTCCCGGACGCGCCGGTGATAGGCCTCGTCGGCACTGCCGCGCGCATGATTGGCATAGGCCTGATAGGTGAAGGTCGAGGCGAGGAAAGCGATCGGCGCGAACGGCCCCTCGCGCTTCGACAGCACGTAGAAGGGGAGCCAATCCTCGCCCGCCGGGCAGCTCAGATGAAACGCATAGGCGCCGCTTCGCAGATCGTCCGGAACCGTCCAGGTGAAGTCCTGCCGCCAACCGCAATCGTCGAGATCGTCGTCGTGGAAATGGATGGCCGCATAGTCGCGCGGCGCATGCCGCCAGCACATCTCCTGTCCGCTCCAGCGCGCCCCGACCACGGCGCGCGTCGGCAGGTTGACGAGCCGGCCGTCGAGCCTTTGCGGGCCAATATCCGTGATGCTCTGCCCCTCGATGCCGACCGAGAAATCCCAGCCGGCGAGCAAGGCCCCGGGGAGCTTGCGGAGATCGGCGCGCGCATTCGGCCAGGCTTCGACGCAGCCTGAGAGGATGGCCGGGTCCTCGAGCTTGCCCGTGAAATGGCGATGCGGCGCCGCCGCCCGCTCGGCGGCAAGCAGCACCTTGCCGCCCGAGGGTAGCGTCAGCCCTCGCGCGCGCGCCGCGGCGACGACAGGCGAGCCTTGATCGAGGGCCTGCTGGCCAAGGATCGCCCGTCCGGAAGCCGGATCGGCGCCGAGCCAGACACGATACCAGTGCCGCACCTTCAGCGGTGTGTCGGTGCAGAGCCGCAATTCGCCGCCCGGCCATGTCAGGCGCGCCTCGGCGCCAGTGGCGCCGACGGACAGCACCACGGTGCTCCCCTCGCCTTCCTCGGCAAATACCGCGGCCGATGGCGCCAGCACGCCTGGCTGCACCAGCGCGGTCCAGGTGCAGGCCGAGCGCGGGTCTCGCTCGGGCCCGTGCTCGACGATCCCGTAAGAGCCGAGATGGATCTCCTGCCTGCGGCCCTCGAAGCTGCGATCGAAATGCTTCGGCAAATCCTCGAAACGCAGGCCAGGTCCTTGGGGATTGGGATCGCCGCTCAGCACCCGGACGAGCCGCGCCCGATAGGCACCCGGATGGCGCATCCCGACATAAGCCGTGAACTCTTCGCCTGGACGATGCGAGAAGCGATCGAGATAGCCGGTGATCGGAAGCGTGCTGTCGGTCATGGTCATTCCTCGGTCGTGCTCTGCGGCGCGCGCTCGTAGTCCTGTCCGCCGTAGAATATCCGAACGATCACCACTTCAGCCTTCTTCACCTGGAACACGATGGTTGCTCGTCGCTCGAAGCCCATGGTCCGCAGGCCCGGGCGGATATCGTCCCGCCGAGCGCCGCGCTCCGGAAAGGTTTCGAGCGCCATGCAGGCTGCCTCGATCCTATCGATGTAGGCTCCCGCGACCTCGTGCCCCGCCTCCTCGGCGATGTAACGATAAAGTCCGATGGGATCGGCCTCCGCAAGCGGACGGAAGCCGATCCTAAACGTCTTCATTCCGCCCGGCCCTCGGGCGTCCGGCATGAAGATCGCGGAGCCGTTTGAAGACCTTGCGTGCCGGCACGTTCGGCCGAGGGTCGGCAAAAGCCTCCTCGACGCGCTGGCGCAGCCAGTCGCTCAACGCCGCCTCCTCGCGATCGAGAGCACGCACGGCGGCGCGCAAGACCTCGCTCGAGGACGCATATTTCCCGGACTTCACCCGCGCCTCGACATGCTCTTGCAGGTCACCCAAGGTGACGGTTATGGACGGCTGGTGCGCGGCATTGCGATTGCTCCTTGCGGTCGCGGCGATCGGATATGACACTGTCATACTGGGCCTGTCGGGCTTTCACTTCAAGGATGCGCGGCAACCGACGCCGGCGCGCAAAGCCTCGGCACCCTTCGTGCGATCGCCATCGCAACGGCCGCCGCGACTTGACCGCGAGCGCGCGCATCCGCAGAGTTTGCGTTCGGCCGAACGGCTAGACCGGCGGGACCAAGCATCGGAGGAAACCATGGAGGGCAAGCGTCCGACCGTCGCGTCGCTGAACGGCATCGTCGCGGCGGCCCATCCGCAAGCGGCGTTCGCCGGCGTGCGCATCCTCGCCGAGGGCGGCAACGCCTTCGACGCCGCAGCCGCCACCGCGGCCGCGCTGAACGTCGTCGAGCCCTATATGTCCGGGCTCGCCGGCATGGGCATGGCCACTTGCCGCATCGCCGCCGAGAAGCGCATCCGCACGCTCGACTTCGTGAGCCGCGTGCCGAGCCGCTTTCCGCAAGGCCGCTTCAAGGAGCGCGCCGAGCTCGCGCGCGGCGCCCAAGGCTGCGGCACGCCGAGCAACCTCGCCGGCTGGTGCGAATTGGTGCGCGCCTATGGCCGCAAACCGCTCGCCGAGGTGTTCGCGCCCGCCATCCGGCTGGCGCGGGAAGGCTTCCCACTCGCCGAATACAATGTGGCGACCATCAACGGAACCATGGCCGAGTTCAGCCAGGCGCGTCCCGAGCTCGTGGCGGAATGGGCCTCGCTCTATATGAGGGCCGGCGACCGCATGGCGCTCGGCGACGTGCTGCGCCAGCCGGCGCTGGCGCGCACCTTCGAGGCCATCGCTTCCGAGGGGCCGGCTTATCTCTATGGCGGCCCGCTCGGCCGCGCCGTGGTGGCGCAGTCGGAGCGCAGGGGCGGCTGCCTCAGCCTCGCCGATTTCGAGGCGGTCGAGGCGCAATGGCTGGATCCGATCGCCGAGAGCTATCGCGGCCTCCTGGTGCACAGCGCGCCGCCGCCGGCCGAATCCTTCCAGTATCTCTTGAGCTTGCGCATCCTCGACGGCTTCGACATCGCCAAGCTCGAGCGCAACGGTGTCGAGCATCTCGACACGGTCTACCGGGCCATCAGGCTCGCGGCCGGCATCCGCATCGCCAACAGCAATCCGGCGCCCGAGCTGTTGGGCTCGCTACTTTGCGACAAACATGTCGAGGAGCTGCGGCGACGGGTGCGCGACGGCGAGCCGATCGACGGGCCGACCGAGCAATTCGTCGCGCCGCAGCCCGTCTCGCTGGCGCATGAGCACACGACCTCCTTCTCGGCCGTCGACCGCGAGGGCAATGCGGTCTGCATCACGCAGAGCCTGGGCGCGCCCTTCGGCTGCGGCGTCGTCGTGCCCGAGCATGGCGTGTGCCTCAATAACTTTCTCTATTGGGGCGAGGTCGCTCCGGGCGGGCGCAACCACCTCGTCCCGAACGCGGCGCTCGCCTTGCCGCTCGCCCCCCAGATCGCGACACGCGACGGCGAGCCCGTCCTCGTGCTCGGCACGCCCGGCAGCTACGGCATCTGCCAGACGCAGGCGCAGGTGGTGGTCCAGCATCTCGACTACGGCTTGACGCTCCAGGACGCGATCGATGCTCCCCGCGCCCGCCTCTGGGACGGGCGCCGGGTGCAGATCGAAGCGCGGCTCCCGGCGGCGACGTTCAGGGCGTTGCGCCAGCGCGGCCATGAGGTCGACACGCCGACGGCCTGGACCATGGCGGTCGGCGGCATGCACGGGGTCACGCGCGACCCGAAGACCGGCGTGCTCTCAGGCGGGTGCGACCCGCGCCGCGACGGCTTCGTGGCGGCGCTGTAGGACGGAGGCCGGCGGCGGCCTCGGTCGTGGCCATCGCCTGCCTGTTGCGGATGCAGACCCATGGCGAGTTCCTGTATTTCAGCTTTTAGCGATGCCGGGCCTCGGCAATAGCGGGGAGCTGTCAGCGAGCCCGAACTTGGTCTGGAACGTGATGACTTCAAAACGGAATCGCAGTGGCAGTCTAACTTTTTGTTTGAGCATGATCTTTTCGGATAACCGGTTTCCACTTTTGCGGATCATGCACTAAGCTCCCGCACGCCAGGCCCAGGCTCAGAAGAGTTCCAATCGCGACCATAGGAGGAAGAGCGATGAAGACGACTTGGTTGCCTACCGCCGCGTTTGCGGCGTCGGCTTTGTTGGCGGCCGCCGTCCCGGCGCGAGCCGAGACGACGCTCGTCGTCGGCATAGCGGCGGACCCGACCGGCTTGGATCCCGAAGCCGTGCTCAACAACACCTCGGGCTTCGTCATGGCGACGATCTATGACGGCCTCACCCGCTACAAGCCGGGAACGACGGAGGTGGCTCCCGGGCTCGCGGAGAAATGGGAGGTCTCCTCGGACGGCCTCACCTACACCTTCCATCTGCGCAAGGGCGTGACTTTCCAGGACGGCACGCCCTTCAACGCCAAGAGCTATGTCCAGGGTATCGACCGCCTGCTCGACAAGAAGAGCCCCGATTCGATCTTCAATACGGGTCCGGTCGAGAGCATGATCGACTTCACCTATGAGGATGTCGCCTCCTATCGCGCGGTCGATGACGACACGGTCGAGTTCAAGCTGAAGAAGCCCTCGGCGGCGCTGCTCGCGAGCCTCGCCATGGTGTGGAACGGGGTGGTGAGCCCGACTGCCGTGACCAAATCCGGCAAGGATTTCCGCAACCATCCGGTCGGCTCGGGTCCCTTCATCTTCAAGGAATGGCGCCAGCGCGACCAGGTGTCGCTCGACGCCAATCCGAATTATTGGGGCGGCAAGCCGAAGATCGACCATCTCGTCTTCAAGGAATATCCCGACCCGCAGGCGGCGCTGCTCGCCCTGAAGCGCGGCGACATCCAGATCCTCGGCGATGTCTCGACCCAGCTCGTCCCGGCGATGCGCAGCGATCCCAATATCGAGGTCGTCACTCAGCCTGGCCTTGCCGTCAGCGGCGTCGGCCTGCCTTTCGACGTCGCCCCCTTCAGCGACAAACGCGTGCGCCAGGCCCTGAACCATGCGGTCGATTTCGACGCGATCGACAAGGCGCTGTTCCAGGGGCTCGCCGTGCCCATGACCTCGCCCTTGCCGGAGAGCCAATGGGGCTTCGACAAGTCGATCAAGGGCTACAACTACGACCCCGCCTTGGCGAAGAAGATGCTGGCCGATGCCGGCGTGAAGCTGCCGCTCAAGGTCGAGTTCCTGACCTATAACACGCCGCGCGGCTATAACCCGGCGGGCCCTGATCTCGCGACCGCGATCCAGGGCTATCTCGGCAAGATCGGCGTCGAAGCGGAGGTACGCAAGGTCGATATGGGGGCGAATCTCGCCACCATCCGCTCCGGCAAATATCAGGGCATCTTCATGGTCGGCTGGACGGGGGATAATGGCGATCCCGACAATTTCGTCGGCGAATTGTTCCACTCGAAGAACATCCCTGTCACCAATACCCCCCGTTACCGCAGCCCCGAGGCCGACAAGCTCCTCGACCAGGCGGCGACCGAGAGCGATCCGCAGAAGCGTCTCGCGCTCTATAGCCAGATCCAGAAGGTGATCCTCGACGACGCGCCCTGGATCTTCGTCAACTCGGTGCTGCAGGTGCGTGCCATCCGCAAGGAGGTGAAGGGCTATATGCTCAACCCGACGCAGATGTTCTTCGACATGGAGAAGGTGTCGCTGGAGAAGTGACGCGGAGCGTCATGGCCGCACGAAAAGGGCGCGCTTTGGCGCGCCCGTCTTTGCGTTAAGACGCTCGCCGCGAGCGGCGAGCTTTCGCGGCCATCCACGTCTTTGCTTGGGCCGACCGTCAGCGTGGATGGCCGGGCCAAGCCCGGCCATGACGAAGCGTTGACGTTGCCCCTCAAAGCACATCATCCCTGATGCAGGCCTTGGCATGGCCTGGCCCCACTTCGCGCAGCGCCGGCACGGCTTCGGCGCAGGCGGCGAGCGCATAAGGGCAGCGGGTGCGGAATACGCAGCCCGAGGGCGGGTCGATGGGGCTCGGCAGGTCTCCTTGGAGCACGATGCGCTTGCCGGCGCGGTCGGGATCCGGCTCCGGCACGGCGGAGATGAGGGCTTCGGTATAGGGGTGCTTCGGCGCCCTGATCAGGCTCTTCGCCGGGCCGATCTCCATGATGCGTCCGAGATAGAGAACGATCACCCGGTCCGAGATATATTCGACGACCGCGAGGTCATGGGCGATGAACAGCAAGGCGAGCCCGAGCCTTTGCTGCAATTCGCGCAGGAGATTGATGATCTGCGCCTGGATCGACACGTCGAGCGCCGACACCGGCTCGTCCGCGATGATCAAGGCGGGCTCGACGGCAAGCGCGCGCGCGATCGAGACACGCTGGCGCTGACCGCCCGAGAACTGGTGCGGATAGCGGGCGAGGGCGTCGCGCGGCAGGCCGACCTGCTCGAGCAAGGCGAGGATGCGCGAGCGCCGTTGCTCTCGGCCGCGCCCGATATGGTGCACGGCCAACGGTTCGCCGATGATGTCCTCGACCGTCATGCGCGGGTTGAGCGAGCCGAACGGGTCCTGGAAGATCGGTTGCGCCTGGCGTCGGAAGGGCTTCAGCCGTTTATCGGTGAGCTTCGTGATGTCTTCGCCGCGAAACAGGATGCGTCCGGCCGTCGGATCGATCAGGCGCAGCATCGCCTGGCCGATCGTCGTCTTGCCCGAGCCCGATTCGCCGACGAGGCCGAGCACCTCGCCGGCCCCGATCTCGAAGGATACGTCCTCGACGGCGCGCACCGTGCCGCCACGCATGCCGGCGAAATGCTGGGTCAGCCCCTCGACCGCCATCAGCGCGCTCATGCCACGACCTCGCGCCAGCGCAGGCAGCGCACGAGATGGCCTTCCCCGCAAGCTTCGAGCGCGGGCGAATTCTTGTCGCAGAGGCCGGGCGCGAAATAGGAGCAGCGCGGATGGAAGCGGCAACCTTGCGGCAGAAGCCGAAGGTCGGGCACGTTGCCGGGAATCGCCGGCAAGGGACCGCTGTCGCGATCGAGGCCGAGGCGGGGAACCGAGCGCATGAGCCCGATGGTGTAGGGCAGATGCGTGCCGCGAAAGATCGCCCGGCAGGGGCCGGTCTCGACCGCCTGGCCCGCATACATCACCATGATGCGGTCGGCGATCTCGGCCGCCACCCCGAGATTATGGGTGATGAAGATCACGGCCATGCCGAATTCGCGCTGCAGGCCGCGGATCAAATCGAGAATCTGCGCCTGCACCGTCACGTCGAGCGCGGTCGTCGGCTCGTCGGCGATCAAGAGGGAGGGGCGGCAGGAGAGCGCCATGCCGATCATGGCGCGCTGCCGCATGCCGCCCGAGAGCTGGTGCGGATAGGCGTCGAGCCGCCGGCGCGGCTCAGGGATGCCGAGCAGCTTGAGCATCTCCTCGGCGCGGGCGAGCGCGGCGCGCCGGCTCATCGTCTCGTGGAAGCGGATCGCCTCGATGATCTGTTCGCCGATGCTGTAGACCGGATTGAGGCTGGTCATCGGCTCCTGGAAGATCATGGCGATCTCGGCGCCGCGCACGAGCCGCATCTCGGCTTCCGGCAGACGCTGAAGATCGCGCACGCCGCCATCCTTCGCATGCAAGCGGATGGCGCCTGCCCGCACTTGGCCCGGCGCCTGGATCAAGCCCATCACGGCAAGGCTCGTGACCGATTTGCCGGAGCCCGATTCGCCGACGATCACCAGCGTCTCGCCGCGACCGATGCTGAAGGAGAGATCGTCGACCGCGACCACCCTGCCCGCCTCCTCGTTCGGGAAGCTGACGCTCAAGCTCTCGACCTCGAGCAGCGCGCCGCTCATATGCGCCGCCTCGGATCGAACTGGTCCCGCAGCGCGTCGCCGATCAGATTGAAGCCGAGCACGACGCAGAAGATGGCGAGCCCCGGAAAGGTCGCGATCCACCAGGCCGTGAGGAAGTAGTTGTGGCCGTCGGCTAGAAGCGCGCCCCAATCGGGCGAGGGCGGCTGCGCTCCAAGGCCGAGGAAGGACAACCCGGCCGTCTCGACCACCACGGAGCCCGCCTGCAAGGTCGCCATGACGATCACCGGGCTGAAGCTGTTCGGCAGCACATGGCGCAGCATGATGCGCCAGCGCGGCGTGCCGATGGCGCGGGCCGCGCGCACATAGTCGGCGGCGCGGACGGCGAGCACTTGGCCGCGGATCAACCGCGCATATTGGGGCGTGTAGACGATGCCGATGGCGATCATGGAGTTGGTCAAGCTCGGCCCGAGCGCCGCGACGATGATCAGCGCCAGCAGCAGGTAGGGAAAGGCCAGCAATACGTCGACGAAGCGCATGACGATCGCGTCGACCGCCCCGCCCATGAAGCCGCCGACGAGACCGAGCGCGCTGCCGAGGACGAGGGCGAGCCCGTCCGCCACGACGATGGCGAGAAGCGCGGTGCGCGTGCCGTAGAGCACGCGGCTGAAGACGTCGCGCCCATATTGGTCGGCGCCGAAGAGGTGTTCCGGGGAGGGCTGGGACAGGGCGCTCGACAGATCCTGATCATAGGGATCGTAGGGCGCGATGAGGGGAGCAACGACTGTCAAGACGAGGAAGGCGAGCGTGATCGCCAGGCCGACCTTGGCGGCATGGCGCCGCAGCACGCGCGCCAGCGGCGCGTACCAGCGGTCTCTCGCGGCGCTCGAGCGCGCCAGGCTCTCGGCGCTCGTCACCCGCGCCGTATCCTCGGATCGAGCAGCGTGTAGGAGAGATCGACCGCAAGATTCACCAGCACGAAGACGACGGCGATGAAGAGCGCGCCCGCCTGCACCACCGGATAGTCGCGCGAGAGGATGGAATCGACCATGAGGCGCCCGAGGCCGGGCAGCGAGAAGATCGTTTCGGTCAGGACCGCCCCGGACAGGAGCAGGCCGAGCTGCAGCCCGATCACGGTGACGATCGGGATCAGCGCATTGCGCAGAATATGGCGCAGCACCACCCGCCCACGAGGGAGCCCCTTGGCGCGCGCCGTGCGCACATGATCCTGCGTCGCGGTCGCCAGCATTTCGGCGCGCGTGATGCGCGCGATCAGGGCGAGCGGAATGGTCGCGAGCGTGCAGGCCGGTAGCGCCAGATGACGCAGGGCGTCCCACAGCATCGTGCTGTTCCCCGAAAGCATGGCATCGATGATGCTCATGCCGGTGATGCGGGGCGGCTCCATCCCCACTTCGGCGAGACCTCCGATCGGCAGCCAATCGAGCGTTGCGCCGAACAGCAGAAGCAGCATCAGCCCGAGCCAGAAGATCGGCATCGAGACGCCGAAGAGCGTGAAGGTCATCGCCACATTGTCGAATGTCCCGCCCGGCCGCAGCGAGCAGATCACGCCCGCCGGCACGCCGATGAGGGTCGCAAGGCCGAGCGCCGCCAGAGTGAGCTGCAAGGTCACCGGGAAGGCGGTGCTGACATCGGCGAACGCTGCATGATTGCTGGTCAGCGAGGTGCCGAAATCGCCATGGGCCGCTCCGAGGATGAAGCGCAGATATTGAACGATCACCGGCTGGTCGAGCCCGAGCTGAAGGCGCAGCTTCGCCAATTGCTCGGCCGTGCCGCGATCGCCGAGCAACAGCAGGGCCACGTCGCCCGGCAGGATGTGCATGGTGAAGAACACCACGACGCTGACGCCGATCAGCACGATGACGAGCTGAACCAGGCGCCAACCGATATAAGTGACAATACGCGACCGGCCGCCCCCGAAGCGGGCTGCGAGAGCGGTCGCGCGGAAAGGATGTACAGGCATCGCCCCCCTGTCATATCGCCGACCGCGCCGCCTGCCAAAGGGCATCGACGAGGGCATCCTTGCCCTTTTTCCACGCCGCCGGCGATGAGCGCGGAAACCTGCTCCCGCGTCTCGATGCCCTGGGCCACGAGCCTCGTGCTCCTGGCTCTCGTTCCGGCTCCCATTCTTGACAGCTTTCGCGCGCGCGATCTAGCCTGCCATACAAGATCGAAGGGCGCGACGGTGCAAGGCAGCGCGCCTCCCCGGCGCGAGGGACGGAAACCTGAAATCGGGCCGCGCGCCATCGACGACCGACATCCGATCCCAAGGAGGACACGTCATGAAGAGCTTGAGGATTTCGCGCCGTTCCATCATCGGGGCGGGAATGGGCGGCGTCGGCCTCGCGGCCCTCGGCCCCTTGCCTGGATTTGCCCAATCCGACCTGCGCTTGCGGATGTTCTGGTGGGGCTCCAAGGAGCGCGCCGAACGCACCGAGAAGGTGAACCAGCTCTACCAGCAGAAGAATCCCGGGGTGACGATCACGGGAGAATCGCTCGGCTGGACCGATTACTGGCCCCGCCTCGCGACCCAAACGGCGGGGCGCAATTCCGCCGACGTCATTCAGATGGATTACCGCTACATCTTCGAATATGCGCGACGTGGCGCCCTATTGCCGCTCGACGGCTATGTGTCCAAGAGCCTCGATCTCGGCGGTTTCAGCAAAGGAGCCGTCGACAGCGGCAAGGTCGACGGCAAGATCTACGGGGTCAGCCTCGGCTTGAATTCCACATCGCTCGTCTATGACAAGGCGCTGATCCAGAGCCTCGGCCTGAAGGAACCGAGCTGGAACATGACCTGGAGCGAGATCGGCGAGCTCGCCGTCGCGATCACCAAAGCCGCGAAGCGTGACGGCTTTTGGGGCATCCAGGATGGTGGCCGCGAAGAGCCCGGCCTCGAGGTCTGGCTCGGCCAGAAAGGCAAGTCGCTCTACACCGAAGATGGCAAGCTCGGCTTCGACCAGAAGGATATCGGCGAGTGGTTCGCCTTCTGGAGCGATCTGCGCAAGCGCGGCGGCTGCGCCGCGCCCGATACGCAAGCCCTCGATCACGGCGAGATCGATTCGAGCCTGCTGACCATGGGCAAGGCGGCCATGGTCTTCGCCCACTCCAATCAGCTCGTGGGCTTCCAAGCCTTGAACAAGAGCAAGCTCGCGATCTCCACCTACCCGGATGGTGGCACGGGGGCGAAACCCGGCCAATATCTGAAGCCGTCCATGCTGTGGAGCGTTTCGGCGCAATCGAAGCAGCAGGAAGCCGCGGTGAAGCTTGTCGACTTCTACGTCGCGGAGCCCGAGCCCGGCAAGCTTCTGGGCGTCGAGCGCGGCGTTCCGGCCTCGGACGCCGTGCGTAAGGTCGTTTCGTCCGACCTCGACGAGCTCGGCCGCGCCCAGGCCGATTACATCTCGCTCATCAGCGACAAGGTCGGACCGCTGCCATTGCCGCCGCCGCGGGGCGCAGGCGAGATCGCGACGGTGCTGTTGCGCGTCAACGAGCAGGTCGGCTTCGGCAAGCTCTCGCCGGCCGATGGCGCCAAACAGTTGGTCACGGAAGCCAACGCCATTCTCGCTCGCGGCTGATCCCGATGGCGATCGCGGTCAGCGACGCCGCGGCGCGCCCCGAGAGGCCGGTGAAGGCCGCCGCCGCGCGGCGCAAGAGAGGCGGCGGCGCCGGCTATCTATTCCTCGCGCCCTGGCTGATGGGATTCTTCGGCCTTACGCTCGGCCCGGCGCT
This sequence comes from Hyphomicrobiales bacterium, assembly GCA_044445965.1. Taxonomy (GTDB): domain Bacteria; phylum Pseudomonadota; class Alphaproteobacteria; order Rhizobiales; family Beijerinckiaceae; genus GAS188. Next base: position 17,945 of record JBIOEJ010000005.1, on the reverse strand, counting down.
CGCCTCGCTGTATCTGTCGTTCACCGACTTCGACTTGCTGCGCGATCCGAATTGGATCGGCCTCGCCAATTATGTGCGCATCGCCACAAACGATCCGAAGTTCCTGGCCGCGATGCAGGTCACCTTCCTGTATGTGGCCCTTGCGGTGCCGCTGAAGCTCGCCTTCGCGCTCGGCGTGGCGATGATCTTGAACAAAGGCATCGGCGGCCTGCCCCTCTATCGGGCGATGTTCTATCTGCCCTCGCTGCTCGGCGCGAGCGTCGCCATCGCGGTCTTGTGGCGTCAGCTCTTTGCCGGCAACGGCTTGTTCAACCAGTTCCTGTCGCTATTCGGCATCCTGGGCCCGAGCTGGATCTCGAACCCCGATTATTCGCTCTACACCCTGGTCGCCCTGAGCGTCTGGCAGTTCGGCTCGCCGATGATCATCTTCCTCGCGGGCTTGAGGCAAATCCCCAAGGATGTCTATGAGGCGGCCGAGATCGACGGGGCCAACAAGCGCCAGCAATTCTGGAGGATCACCCTGCCGCTGCTGACCCCTGTGGTGTTCTTCAACGGCGTGGTGCAGACGATCGATGCCTTCAAGGCCTTCACGCCCGCCTTCATCATCAGCGGCGGCACGGGAGGCCCGATCGATTCGACGCTGTTCTACACGCTCTACCTCTATCAGGAAGCCTTCGCCTATTTCCGCATGGGCTATGCGGCCGCGCTCGCCTGGATCCTGGTCGTCATCATCGCGCTGTTCACGGCTTTCGCCTTCTTCTCGTCGCGCTACTGGGTGCATTACGATGGCTGACATCGCGGCATCGATGGGCGCCCCACCAAGACGCGACAAGAGCCGGACGCGCTCGCTCGCCTACCACGTGGTCCTGGGCCTTGCCTCGCTGGCCATGCTCTATCCGCTGTTGTGGATGCTCGCGAGCTCGTTCAAGCCCGATAGCGACATCTTCGGCAGCGCCTCGCTCTGGCCGTCGAGCTTCAGCCTCGACGCCTATCGGCGCGGCTGGAGCGGGCTGCAGGTCACCTTCGGCAAATTCTTCCTGAACTCGCTTTTCGTCTCGATATCGTCGGTCATCGGCAACGTGTTGTCGTGCTCCGCAGCGGCCTATGCCTTCGCGCGCCTGAAGTTCCGCGGCCAGAACTTCTGGTTCGCGCTCATGCTCGGCACCTTGATGCTGCCCTACCACGTCACCTTGATCCCGCAATATATCCTGTTCCTGAATCTCGACTGGATCGACACTTTCCTGCCGCTCATCGTGCCGAAATTCCTGGCGGTCGACGCCTTCTTCATCTTCCTGCTCGTGCAATTCTTCCGCACCATCCCGCGCGAGCTCGATGAAGCCGCCATGATCGATGGCTGCGGCCCGTGGCGCATCTATCTGACGGTGATCTTGCCGCTGTCCCTGCCGGCACTCGCGACCGCGGCGATCTTCACCTTCATCTTCACCTGGGACGATTTCTTCGGCCCGCTGGTCTATCTGAACGACATGAACTCCTACACGGTGCAACTCGGCTTGCGGAGCTTCGTCGATTCCACCGGCAAATCGGACTGGGGCGCGCTTTTCGCGATGTCGACCTTGACGCTGCTGCCGGTTTTCGCCTTCTTCCTGCGCTTCCAGCGCCTGCTCATCGAAGGCATCGCCACGACGGGCCTCAAGGGCTGAGGCAATACGTCTCCCGCAAGCTGTTCCCGAAGGATAAGGCTTCATGACCGATATTCGCTTCGCCGTGATCGGCATCAACCACGCCCATATCTACGGACAGACCGACTGCATGCTGCGGGCCGGCGCCAAACTCATGGGCTTCCACGCGCCGGAGGACGACCTCGCCAAGACCTTCTCGGCGCGCTATCCGCAGGCGCCGCGCGTCGCGGATCGGCGGCGCATCCTCGAGGATGACGGCATCGCTCTCATCGTCAGCGCCGGCATCCCGGTCGAGCGCGCTGCGCTCGGCATCGAAGCCATGCGTCACGGCAAGGACTATATGAGCGACAAGCCGGGCATGACCTCGCTCGAGCAATTGGCGCAAGCGCGCCGCGTGCAGGGTGAAACGAAGCGCATCTATTCGATCTGCTATTCGGAGCATTTCGAGACGCGCTCGACGGTGAAGGCCGGCGAGCTCGTGGCGTCGGGCGCCATCGGCAAGGTGGTCAACACGACCGGGCTCGGTCCGCACAAGCTCAAGAACCTGCCGCGTCCCGATTGGTTCTATGAGCGCCAGAAGACCGGCGGCATTCTCACCGACATCGCCTCGCATCAGTGCGAGCAGTTCCTGTTCTTCGCCGATGCGCTCGATGCGCAGGTGGTGGCGGCAACGGTCGCCAACAGAGCGAACCCCGACAAGCCCGAGCTCGACGATTTCGGCGAGATGCTGATGCGCGCCGGCGAGGTGACGGGCTATGTGCGCGTCGATTGGATGACGCCCGACGGTTTACCCGTCTGGGGCGATGGCCGGCTCGTCATTCTCGGCACCGAGGGCTATCTCGAGCTGCGCAAATATGTGGACATCGCCGGGCAGAAGGGCATCGACCATCTCTTCCTGGTCGATCGCAAAGGCGCGAGGCGCATCGATTGCGCCGATGTCGAGCTGCCTTATGGGCGCCAGCTCCTCGCCGATATCCAAAACCGCACCGAGACGGCGATGCCGCAGGCGCGCTGCTTCAAGGCCATGGAGCTCGCGCTCACCGCGCAAGCGATGGCCGAGCGCCGCTGATCGGCCCTGCGCCTTAAGGATAAAGGCCCATGTCGAAGATCTGGAACGTGGCGGTCATCGGATGCGGCATCGGCCGTGCCCATATAGCCGAGGGCTATGCGCGCCTGCCCGACAAGTTTTCGGTGCTGGCGCTCTGCGATCTGAACGCAGAGCGGCTCGCAGCGGTCGCGAAGGAATTCTCGATCCCGCGCCGCACCCCCTCCTTCGACGAGGTGCTGCGCATGGAGGATGTCGACATCGTCGATATCTGCACGCCGCCCGCACTGCATTTCCCGCAGGCCACGGCCGCTCTCGCTTCCGGCAAGGAGGTCGTCTGCGAGAAGCCGCTGGTCGGCTCCTTGGCCGAGATCGACCAGCTCGCGGCCAGCGAGGCCGGGGCGCGCGGGCGCCTCATGCCGATCTTCCAATATCGTTTCGGCAACGGCCTGCAGAAGGCCAAGCGCATCGTCGATGAAGGCCTCGCCGGCAAGCCTTATCTCGCGACGGTCGAGACGGCCTGGCTGCGCGGCGCGAAGTATTATTCGGTGCCTTGGCGCGGCCGCTGGGAGACCGAGCTCGGCGGCGTCCTGCTGACCCATGCGATCCATTCGCACGATATCCTCACCTATCTGATGGGCGACATCGCCTCGGTGTTCGCGAACGTGGCGACGCGCGTGAACCCGATCGAGAGCGAGGATTGCGCCGTGGCGAGCCTTGTCATGAAAAGCGGGGCGCTCGCCTCGCTCGCGGCCACCCTCGGCTCGCACAAGGAGATCAGCCGCCTGCGTTTCTGCTTCGAGCATGTCACCTTCGAAAGCTCGCTCGGGCCCTATGCGCCGGGCGACGATCCCTGGCAGATCATCGCGGCCTCGCCCGAAGCGGAAGCGCGCATCGCCGGCGCGCTCGAAGGCTGGTCCTTCGTGCCGCCACGCTTCGAAGGGCTGTTGACGCGCTATCACGAGGCGCTCGGCGCCGCTTCGCCGCTGCCCGTCACGCTCGCCGATGCGCGCCGCTCGCTCGAGCTGGTCACGGCGCTCTATCATGCCGCCGAGACCGGGGAAGCCGTATCCCTGCCGCTCGGCGCGAGCCACCCCAAATACCATGGCTGGCGCCCGAAGCTCGCCTCCCGCGCTTGACCCCTGGCCGGCGCAAGCCCGGCCGCAACATGGAGCCACCACCTTGATCCACGAACTGCGAATCTATCATTGCGTCCCGGGCAAGCTGCCGGCGCTGCTCAAACGCTTCGAGACCATCACGCTGCGCATATGGCAGAGGCACGGCATCCGCCAGGCGGGCTTCTGGACCGTCACCGTGGGCGATTCCAACAACGACCTCTATTACCTGCTCGAATGGAGCTCGCTCGCCGAGCGCGAGCAGAAATGGGCCGCCTTCCAGAGCGATCCGGAGTGGCTCGCCAAGCGCGCCGAGACCGAGAAGGACGGACCGATCCTGACCTCGCTGACCAACCTGATCTTGCAGCCGACCTCGTTCTCGTCGGTCAAGTAGGCGTCTTGAAGCGTAAGCCGTGGGAGGAGGTTCTACCGCTGCCGTAGTTGGCTGGCTCTTCCGCTGGTCATTTTGCGTGCGGCCCTGACCCAGTCGCCTAAATGTAAGCTATTGATTGCATTTGGTATTGTATGCTATCGCTTACAATCAAATAAGAAAGCGATCGCTGACATCATCTCGGCAAACGCTATTCGAGCGAGATAGTTGGGTGCGGTGCCCGCCGCCACGCGAATTCAAGTCGAAATAGCGTCCCCCGCTCACCCCTCCCGGACCAAGCTCACATGGGCGGCGACGACTTTCCAACCGGCTGGCGTGCGCATCCAGGTCTGCATCTGCCGCCCGACCATCCCCGGCTGCGTCTCCCGCCGGTACAGGGTCGAGGCCGTCGCCATGTCGCGCCCATAGGTGGTGATCACGGTGCGATCGAGTGTCCGCGCCAAGCCGTGCGCGGACCTCGCGGCGCGGAAGGCTGCGATCTCGGCATGGCCATGGAGGTTCTCCGTGACGCCGTAGCGGATGGTGCGGTCGCTCGCCCAGAACATCTCGTCGAGCGCCGCGACATCATTGCCGACGAGCGCCTCCTCGTAGCGGGCGAACATCGCCTCGACCTCGGCGACGACATCGGGAAGATTGATCTCCATGCGGTGCGTCCCGTCAGCGTGTCATGGCCACACTTGGTCCGGCCATGAGGCGCGCAGCGTCTTCAGGATCGGGATATTCTCCATCTGGTCCTCTTGGACTTGCGCCCAATCGACGCCGGCGCCGCGCGGATACCGCGTCCGCGTGGCGATCAGTTCGAGCTCGGTCGCGATATAGTCGAGCGGCGCGTCATGACCCAGCATGACGATGCGTTCATCGGCGACGAGCTGGCGCGAATGCACGGTGGTGGCGATCGGGGTTTGCGGCCCGACCTTGCCGAGCTCGTTGAAGATGCCGAGCTCGAGATCGGCGAAGCCGCCGCCCTTGCCGGTGCGCCCGCCGGCACGCGTCACCGCGACGCAACCGACGACGACGAAGTCGAGCGGCTCGATCTCGGCGAACTGGACGGGTCTGCCGTGCCGCACGAACCCTTGCGAGGTGGCGGCAAGCTCGAAATCGATCCCTTCTTGCGCGAGCATCGCTGGATCGAGCCGCACGAAGGGAAAGCCCTTCGTCAGCTCGGGCACCGGCGCATAGACGATCTTGCCCTCGTGGAGCGCCCTGAGCCGCACCGGAATCTGCGGGGGATCGGGGTTGCATTTGACGATCCGCGCCACATTCCATTCGGGCAGCTCCGCGAGGCGCTTCGCCGCCATGTCCGCGCCCACGAAATTCGGGATGCGGCTGCGCGCCGGCCCGACATTGACGCCGCCCGTCTCGAGCTCACCCCAGACCTCGTCGCGCAAAATATCCTTGGCGGGGTTTCGGCCGGCCCAGCGGGCTCGAGACTCATCAGCGCCCATCATGACCTCCATGCGGCGACCGGCGAAGCGCAGACGCCCCGGGCTTCGAGCGCGCGCGCGACGCGCAGCACGATATCCTCGCGCCAGGGCGCGGCCACGACCTGCACGCCGAGCGGCAGGCGTTCGCCCTTCGTCCAGACCGGGACCGTGACGACCGGCAGGCCGATGAAGGAGATCGGCTGGGTGAAGAGGCCGAGATTGGCCCTGACCGGGACCTTGCGGCCTGCGAGCAGCATCTCGGTCTGCCCGATGCGGGGCGCGCGGCATGGCGTCGCCGGCGCCAGGATCACATCGACGCTTTGGAAGATGCGCAGAACGATCTCCCTGAAGTGGCGGCGGAATTTCTGCGCCTTGAGCACCCAGGCCGCCGGCACCATGGCGCCTGCCAAGAGCCTGTCGCGGACGGCGGGATCGAAGTCCCGCGGCCGCTCGCGTAAGCGCGCAAGATGCAGCGCCGCGCCTTCTGACGTGGTGATCAGATAGGCGGCCGAGCGCGCGCGGCGCGCCTCGGGCAGCTCGATCTCGCGCGTGGCGCCGAGCGCGGCGGCCACGCGATCGACCGCCTCCAGCGCTTCCGGATGAGCCATTTCCCGGAAATAGCCGGAGGCTCTTGCGATCCGCAGGCCAATGCTGCCTTCTGCGAGTCGCGGGGTCACCAACTCCGCTGGCCGCCCCGCGCAGACGGGGTCCGAGACGTCCGGGCCCTGCACCGCATCATAGGCTAGCGCGAGATCGCCGGCGGAGCGCGCCATGGGGCCCAGATGATCGAGGCTCGACACGAAGGGGAAGGTGCCTGAGCGCGGCAGGCGCCCGAAGGTGGGCTTGAGGCCGAAGAGGCCGCATAGCGCCGAAGGAACGCGGATCGAGCCATTGGTGTCGGAGCCGAGCGCCAGCGGCACCATGCCGGAGGCGACCGCGCAGCCCGAGCCGCCGGAGGAGCCGCCCGTCATGCGGTCCGGGTCGTGCGGATTGCGCGAGGCGCCGTCATGCAGGTTTTCGCCCGTGAAGTCATAGGCGTATTCGCCCATGTTGAGCGCACCGACCAGGATCGCGCCGCCGGCCTCGAGCCGCTCCACGAGCACGGCATCGCGGCTCGCGGCAGGCATGCCGCGATTGATCAGCGAGCCGGCGCGGGTCTTAAGGCCCGCGATGTCGAAGAGGTTCTTCACCGCGAAGGGCACGCCGGCGAGCGGCCCCAGCGCCTCGCCACGCCGAAGTGCGGCGTCCTGCTCGGCGGCGCGCGCCTTGGCACGGTCGGCGGTGATCTCGGTGAAGGCGTCGAGGCGTGGATTGCGCTCGGCGATGCGATCGAGCGTCGCCTTCACGACCTGGCTCGCGCTCGACGCGCCGCTGCGCACCGCCTCCGCGATCTCGGCAGCCGATTGATCGATCATGCTTGGAAGACGGGTGCCGGATCGAGATGATCGTTGGGGACGAAGCCGTCGAGGATGGCGGCATGCTCCGCCGTGATCTTCAGGTTGAGGAGCACGCCCGGCCTGAACTCCTCCGCGATCGGCAATTCCATCAGCTTCGCCACGGCGTCGAGCCAAGCTCCAGCGTCGAACTCTCCGGCGCTCACGCCAGCGCCTCCTGGAGCCTGGGCAGCGACGTCACCCAGCCGATGATCGCGCCCTGCGCCTTGATCATGTCGAGCGCCGCCGTCTTGAACGCCGGAAAATAGCTCTCCGTCGCCTCCTCGACGACGAGGCATTCGAAACCGCGGTCATTGGCCTCACGCATCGAGGTCTGCACGCAGACCTCGGTCGTCACCCCGGCGAAGACGAGATGAGTGACGCCGAGCGCATCGAGCTTGGCTTGCATATCGGTCGCATAGAACATGCCCTTGCCCGGTTTGTCGATGACGATCTCGCCGGGCGCGGGAGCGCAGCCCTCGATGATCGCGGCGCCTGGCGCGCCCGCGATCAGCACGCGGCCCATCGGCCCGTGGTCGCCGATGCGCAAGGCCGGATTGCCGCGCAGCCGCTTCGCAGGCGGGCAATCGGAAAGGTCGGGCTTGTGGCATTCGCGCGTATGGATGATCGGCCAGCCCTTGCGGCGAAACAGGGCGATGAGCGCGCCGACCGCCGGCACGATCGCTTGCAGCCGCGTCACATCATTGCCGAGCGTCTCGCCGAAGCCGCCGGGCTCGACGAAATCGCGCTGCATGTCGATGACGACGAGGGCGGTCTGCCTCGGCTCGAGCTGAAAGGCGAACGGTTCGGCCTCGACCTCGATCGGCATCAATGCCCCGCCATGTGCTGGCCGATGGTGGTTCGGTCCGTCTCGCCGATCGGCGCGACATAGGAGATGGTGCCGCCCGACATCACCGCCACGCGGTCCGAAAGCTCCAGCACCTCGTCGAGGTCCTCCGAGATCAGCAGCACCGCCGTGCCGCGGTTGCGGGCCTCGACGATCTGGCTGCGGATCTCGGCCGCGGAGGCGAAATCGAGGCCGAAGCACGGATTGGCGACGATCAGCACGTCGACATCGCCGGAAAGCTCGCGCGCCAGGACGGCGCGCTGCACATTGCCGCCGGAAAGATTTTCGATCGGGGAGTCGGGCGATACCGTCTTGACGCGATAGCGGGCGATCAGCTCGCGCGCCTTCGCCCGCATCGGGCCCGGCCGCAACCACCAGCCGAAGGAGGTGATGGGCGGCTTGTCGAAGGAGCGGAAGGCGATGTTCTCGGCGACGCTCATGCGCGGCGCGGTCGCGTTCTTCAAAGGCTCCTCGGGCAAGCCGAACACCTTGTAACGGTCGAAATCCTTGCGCACCGGCTCGAAGGGCTCGCCACGGATGAAGATGCGGCCATCCTGGAGCGGCCGCTGCCCGGCCAGCACCTCGACCAGCGCCGACTGGCCGTTGCCCGAGACGCCCGCTATGCCGACGACCTCGCCGGCCGCGACCTTCAGATTCACGGCCTCGAGCGCGGGCAGCCCGGCATCGTCCTCGGCGACGAGACCGGCGAGCTCCAGCACCAGATTGCGCTCGGCGAAGGCCTTGCGCTCGGCACGCTCGCGGATCGGCGTGTCGCCGATCATCATGCGCGCCATCTGGTCGGTCGAGAAATCCTTGACGTTGCCGCCGCCGACATAACGGCCATGGCGCAGCACGCTGAAGGCGTCGGCGAAGGCGATCACCTCGCGGAACTTATGGGTGATCATCGCCACGGTGATCTCGCCGCGCCGGCTCATCTGATGCAGCAGACCGAGCATCTCATCGGCCTCGCCCGGCGTCAGCACCGAAGTCGGCTCGTCGAGGATGAGGAAATGCTGATCGAGATAGAGGAGCTTGAGGATTTCGAGTTTCTGCTTCTCGCCGGCCGAGAGGTCGAAGATCGGCCGGTCGAGCGGCACGCGGAACGGCATGCGGTCGAGGAAGGCGTCGAGCGCGCGCTGCTCCTTGCGCCAATCGATGATGGCCGGCGCGTCGGCACGGCTGATGACGAGGTTCTCGGCGCCGGTGAGCGACGGCACCAGCGTGAAATGCTGGTAGACCATGCCGATGCCCAAGTCGCGGGCATCGCGCGGCGAGCGGATGGCGGCCTCCTTGCCGTCGATCAGCACTTGGCCATGGTCGGGCTCGTAGAAGCCCATGATGCATTTGACGAGCGTCGATTTTCCCGCCCCGTTCTCGCCGAGCACGGCGTGGAAGGAGCCGGCCGGCACCGAGATCGACACGTCGTCGAGCGCCACCAGCGACCCGAAGCGCTTGCCCATGCGGACCGTCGCGAGCGAGACGGCGCGAGGCGCGGCGGTCGGCCGAGGCAGCTTCTCCGCGACGCTCATGGCGAGCCTCCGAGCTTCGAGCGGTCGACGATGATGGCGACGGGCCCGCCGCCGTCAGGGCCCTGATGCTCGGCGCCGCCCGAGACGAAGATGTCGGTGAAGCCGACGAGGCCTGCGAGCGCCCCGCCGACGAAGGCACGGGCATGACGCGTCGAGGCGATGTCCGAATCGTCCAGCATCGTGTGGCGCCGGCCGCGGATGAGGCCCGTCGATCCGGCTTCGGCCTTGGCGAGGAGCCCGACGATGGCGCTGCGCGCCGTTGCCGGGACCTGTCCGAGACAAGGCAATCCGAGGCGGGCGAGCGCGTCTCGCACCGGCTCGATATCGATCGGATCGGCCATCACGGCATGGTTGACGGCGAGTGGGCCTCCCCAGGCCGACGACATGCCGAGCACCACGATCTCGTGATCGTGCAGCTCGACGCCCGCGGACGCACTCGCCCGTCCGGACCAGAGCGTCATCTCCTTGCCGATCGCATCGTCGCCGATGCTTGCCGCCTCGATCTCGCCGAGTGCCACTCCGATGCCGAGCGCCGAGGCGGCGCGCGAGAGGCTCATGGATTCCAGCGTGTCTCGGGTGGCGCAGCGCTCGCCGCGCGTCTCGGCGGCAAGGACCCGCTCGGCGGTCAGCAGCGGGCATTTGATCTGCACGAAATGGATATCGGCCCCGTCGTCGATCCCGGCATCGGCCATCGCCGCCCGCACCCCCTCCGCCACCGCCTCGACCTGGGCGATGCGGCCGATCTCCTCGGGCTTCAGCTCACGCGTGCGCGCCCTGCCGACGGCGAGCGCCGAGCGCTCCGTGGTGGCTTTCCCTTCGCGTCGCTCGAGCACGAGCCAATGCGGTGAGAGCCCGCCCTCGGTGCCACCCGACATGACGTAGCAGATGGAATTCCCATCGGCTGCCGCGTGGCGCGCCACTGCGCCCTTCAAGGCGGAGACCGCGAAGGCCCGCGTGAAATCGTTGACGCAGCCATTGCCTTCCGTCTTGCCGAGGATGGCGACGATGCCGGCGGGATCGATGCGCCCGTCGGCGATGGCCCGGTCGAGCCCCGACATGTCATCGGGAGCGGCGGCACTGATGCGATGGGTGCGAGCTTCGCGCATGCCGACCTATTCTCTTTCAGTGAAGGGCCGCGATCAGCGCCGCGGAACTGGCCACCGCGCCGAACACGCCGCCTTGCATCTTGACCATCTTCACCGCCGCCTCGTGATTGCCGCGATCGGTCGCGCCGCAGCAATCCTCGAGCAGCAGACATTCGAAACCACGGTCATTGGCCTCGCGCATCGTGGTGTGCACGCAGACATCGGTGGTGATGCCGGCGAGCGCGATGTTGCGGATGCCGCGCAGGCGCAAGATGAGCTCGAGATCGGTCGCGCAGAAGGAGCCCTTGCCGGGCTTGTCGATGACGATCTCGCCGGCGAGCGGCGCGAGCTCCTCGATGATCTCCCAGCCGGGCTCGCCGCGTACCAGGATGCGTCCGCAAGGACCGGCATCGCCGATGCCGGCGCCGATGCGCCGCGAGCGCCAGCGCTTGTTCTCGGGCAGGTCGGAAAGGTCCGGGCGATGCCCTTCGCGGGTATGAATGATGGCGTAGCCCTTGGCGCGCATCGCGGCGAGCAGCGCCTTGATCGGCTCGATCGGGGCGCGGGTGAGCGACAGGTCGTAGCCCATCGTATCGACATAGCCGCCCGGCCCGCAGAAATCGGTCTGCATGTCGATCACGATCAGCGCCGTGTTCCCCGCCCGAAGATCGCCGTCATAGGGCCAGGGATAAGGGTCGGCCGCGACGCCGGTCGCGGGAGCCGTGGCCAGCTGCGGCTGCATGTTCATGGCTAGCGCGCCGTCGCCAACTCGCCCGGCATGTCGCGCGCGGCCCGCTTCGAGCCGCCGGAGCCGATCATGATGAACAAGGTCAGGATATAGGGAGCGGCATTGAAGAAATAGTAGCCCTGGCTGACGCCGACCGATTGCAGGGCCGGTCCGAGCGCTCCTGCGCCGCCGAACAGCAGCGCCGCATAGAAGCAGCGGATCGGGTCCCAGCGCGCGAAGATCACCAGCGCCACCGCCATCAGGCCCTGCCCCGAGGACAAGGCCTCGTTCCAGGAGCCTGGATAATAGAGCGACAGGAACGACCCGCCGACGCCGGCGAAGAAGCCGCCGATCGCGGTCGCTGAGAAACGCACCCAATCGACCGAGACGCCCATGGCGCGCGCCGCCTGGGCGCTGTCGCCGGTCATGCGCACGATCAGGCCGAGCTTGGTGCGCTTGAAGGCGAAGGCCATGGCGAGCGCGAGCAGGATGCCGATGAGGAAGAGCGGGTTGATCTGCAGCGCCGCGGCGAGGCGCGGATCGCCGGTCCAATCGCCGAGCGGCAGCGAGGGCAGGCGCGGCGCCGTCGGCTGGATCAACGGCTTGCCGAAGAAGAAGGCGAGCCCGGTGCCGAAGGACATCAGCGCGATGCCGATCGCGGTGTCGTTAACCCGCGGCAGCTTGCAGATGAAGCCGTGCAGCCCGCCGAGGCAGGTGCCGGCGCAACCTGCCGCCAGCACCCCGAGCCAAGGATTCTGGGTGGCGAGCGAGACGGCGTAGCCGACCATCGCCCCCATCACCAGCGTGCCTTCGAGGCCAAGATTGATGCGGCCCGACTTTTCCGTCAGGCATTCGCCGAGCGAGACGAAGAGGAAGGGCGTCGAGACGCGGATCGCGCCGGCGATCACGGCGAGGAGGACGGTCGCAAGACCCGAATCGGGGATGCTCATCTTGCACCCCCCTCGGGCCTGAAGATGCGCAAGCGCCCATAGAGCGTCTCGCTCGTCAGCAGCACGACGAAGATCAGCCCTTGCATCACGAGGACCGTCGCATCGGGCAGGCCCATGCGCCTTTGGATGAGGCCGCCTGCCGCCGCAAAGCCGCCGAACAGCACCGCGACCGGCACGATGGCGAGCGGGTTGTGGCGCGCCAGGAAGGCCACGAGGATGCCGGTGAAGCCATAGCCCGCGGCGAGCGAGCCGTTGGCGCTGCCTTGCACCGCGGCGACCTCGAAGAAGCCGGCGAGGCCCGCGCAAGCGCCCGCGATGGCGCAAAGGCTGACCATCAGCTTGCCGATGGGCAGGCCTTGAGCGCGCGCGGCGCGCGGATTGCCGCCGGTCATGCGGGCCGCGAAGCCGAAAGTGGTGCGCGAGATCAGAACCCACAGCACGATGCTCAAGATCAGGCCTGCCGCGAGCCCCCAATGCACGTTGAGGCCGGGGATGGTGCCGATCATCTGGTCGGCGCCGATCGGGCGCGTCGAGGGCTTGTTGGCGGAGCCCGGATCGCGTAGCGCACCCTCGACGAAGAAGTTCATGATCGCGATGGCGATATAGGTCATCAGCAGCGAAGCGATCGTCTCGTTGACGCCGCGCCTGAACTTCAGGAAGCCGACGAGCCCGATCCAAGAGGCCCCGACCGCAACGGCGGCGAGCGACATCACCGCCATCAGCAGCAGCCAGGGCACATGCCCGGCGAGCGGCAGTGAAACGGCGCCCGCGACGAAGCCGCCGAGCACCAAAGCCCCCTCCCCACCGATGATGATGAGGCCGATGCGCGCCGGCAGCGCCACGCAGAGCGCCGTAAGGACGAGCGGCGAAGCGCGCAGCAGCGTGTTCTGCCAGGAGAAGGCGGTGCCGAAGGCGCCGGTCCAGATCAGCCCATAGAATTGCAGCGGCGACTTGCCGAGCGCCAGGAGGAAGACGGTGAACAGCGCCGCAGAGGCGAGGAGGGCGAGCGCCGTGATCGCGACATATTCGGAACCGCGCGCGAGGCGGGGCCAGATCTCGCCGAGGAAAGAGCCGGCCGGCGCGGCAAGCGGAGCCTCGAGACGCGCCACCTCGGTCATGTCAGGTGATCGAGCCGACCACCCCATCGACGAGGTAATTCATCGATTCGAGCGAGACATCGTAATTGTCGGGCTTGCCGGAGATCACGACATTGCCCTTATTGTCCTTGATCGGCCCGACGAAGATCGGCTCGCCCTTCTTCAGGGCGGCGATGGCGGCGTCGGCTGCCTTGCGCGCCGCATCCGTCGCTGAGGCGCCATAGGGCGTGTTCTGCACATAGTCGAGGTCGTAGCCGCCGCGCACCCAGTTCGGAATCTTCTCGCCCTTGGCGAGATTGGCCGCGAAGCCCTTGTAGATCGTCGCCCATTTGTATTCGCCGCCGGTGATGAAGCCTTTCGGCGCGAGCGGCGCCTGGGAGGCGTTGTGGCCGAGCACCATCTTGCCGCGGCGCTCGGCCGTCTCGACCACGACCTTGGGGCTGTCCACATGGCAGGTGATGATGTCGCAGCCCGAATCGATGAGGGCGTTGGTGGCCTCGGCTTCGCGCACCGGCAGCGCCCAGTCGCCGGTGAAGATCACCTGCACGGTGGCGTCCGGAGCATTCTTGCGCGCGCCGAGCAGAACCGCGTTGATGTTGCGCAGCACCGAGGGGATGGGCTTGGCCGCGACGAAACCGATCTTCTTCGCCTTGGTGCACAGCCCGCCGGCGATGCCGTTCACGTAATGCGCCTGGTCGAGATAGCCGAAATAGGAACCGGTGTTGACCGGGTGCTTGTCCTTCTGCCAGAGGCCGACCGCGTGGCGGAACTCGACCTTCGGATATTTCTTGGCGACCTCGAGCATATGCGGGTCGAAATAACCGAAGGAGGTGGCGAGGATGAGGGCCGCCCCGTCGAGGTTGATCATCGATTCCATGGTCTTCTGGACGGCGATGGTCTCGGGGACGTTCTCCTCCTCGACCACCTTGATCCCCGAGACCTTCTTCAACTCCGCGGCGCCGACGGCATGAGCCTGGTTGTAGCCGAAATCATCGCGCGGCCCGACATAGATGATGCCGACCGTGATGTCCGCGGCATGAGCCTGACGCGCGAGCAAGGGCGCCGCGAGGCCCGCGAGCGAAAGCGAGGTTGCGCCTTTCAGGAGATCGCGCCGCGAAAACCGGTTGATCATGATCGTCGATCCTTTGCGTTGGACAGCGCGCTGCCGACACGGCGCCTCGGAATGCCTCGCAACGCTTGTGCCAAGGGCGCTGGCGCCCTTCGATTCCCGCGCTGGTTTCGCAAGCGGGAGAAGGGACGCGCGCGAACTGCTCAAGAGAGCGGCAACCTGATCAAAGAACCGGCAAATCGAATGGGTGCCGGCGCGCAAGCCCGAAGACGCAAGCCTCGACAAGCTCGGCCGCACGGACGAGAATGGCCCAGCTCTTGCCAAGATCGGCCCATGCCGCCAAGCCTTGCCCTCGACATCGACAGCCTGCAGCGCGCCTATGCCCGAGGCGAGGACCCCGCGGCCGTCATCGGCTCCGTTCACCGGCGCTTAGCCGAGCTCGACGATCCAGGCATCTTCATCCATCTCGTGGCGGAAGCCGATGCGGCCGCTCACTGCCGGGCCTTGCCGGCTTTCGAGCCGCGGGCGATGCCGCTTTGGGGCATCCCCTTCGCCGTGAAGGACAATATCGATGTCGCGGGCCTGCCGACCACGGCCGCCTGCCCGGCCTTCGCCTATATGCCGCCGAGGAACGCGACCGTCGTCGACAGGCTGCTGGCGGCGGGGGCGATCCTGATCGGCAAGACCAATCTCGATCAATTCGCGACGGGCCTCGTCGGCACGCGGACGCCGCACCGAATACCGCGCAACCCCTTCGATGCGCGGCGCATTCCCGGCGGATCGAGCTCGGGCTCCGCCGTCGCGGTGGCTCGGGGCCTTGCAAGCTTTGCCCTCGGTACCGACACTGCCGGTTCCGGACGAGTTCCGGCCGCCTTCAACGGCGTCGTCGGGCTCAAGCCTTCGATCGGCGCGGTTCCCGCGACGGGCGTCGTGCCGGCCTGCCGCACGCTCGACTGCGTCTCGGTGTTCGCGACCGCAGTGGACGATGCCTGGCGGGTGCTTTCGGTCATTGCCAGAAAGGACGAGGCCGACCCCTTTTCACGCAAGCTCGCGCTCGGCGAGCCGCGCCAGGCGACGCCGGCGCGGCGGATCGGCGTGCCGGCGCGGCGGGACGAGATTTTCTTCGGCGACCGCCGGATGGAAACCGCCTGGCATGAAGCGAAACGGCAGCTCGCAGCCGCGGGCCTGACGCTCGTCGAGATCGACATGCAGCCTTTCTATGAAACGGCGAGGCTTCTCTATGAGGGGCCGTGGGTGGCTGAGCGCTA
This sequence comes from Hyphomicrobiales bacterium, assembly GCA_044445965.1. Taxonomy (GTDB): domain Bacteria; phylum Pseudomonadota; class Alphaproteobacteria; order Rhizobiales; family Beijerinckiaceae; genus GAS188. Next base: position 2,325 of record JBIOEJ010000005.1, on the reverse strand, counting down.
TGCGGCGATCGAGGCGTTCGTCTCGAACCATGCGGACACGATGGTCGATGTGACGCGCCGCATCATCGAGGGGGCGCGCAAATTCTCCGCGGCCGATGCCTTCAAGGGCCTCTATCGCCTGGCGGAGCTGAGGCGGACGACGGAGCCGGTCTGGGAGCGGATCGATATGCTCGCCGTGCCCTCCGCGCCGATCTTCCCGACGCTTGCCGAAGTCGCCGCCGATCCGATCGGCGTCAACGCCAAGCTCGGCACCTACACCAATTTCGTCAACCTCCTCGACCTCGCGGCGCTCGCCATTCCGGGGCCGATGCGCGATGACGGCCTGCCAGCGGGCCTGACCTTGATCGGACCCTGCGCGAGCGAGGCGAGGCTCGTGGCGCTCGCAGGTCGCTTGGAGCGTGGAGCCGGCGCGCCGGCGCAGGGCGAGGTCCGGCCGCGCGCCAACAAGGCTCATGCATGAGCGACCGCATCGAGCTCGTGGTGGTCGGGGCTCATCTGTCAGGCTTTCCACTCAATCATCAGCTCACCGGGCCTGGCGGAGCGCTGTCGCGCAGCGTCCCGACCGCGCCATGCTATCGATTCTACGCCTTGGCCGGCGGTCCGGTCCCCCGACCCGGCCTCCTGCGTGTGGCGAGCGGCACGGGGTCAGCGATCGACACCGAGGTCTGGGCGCTCGATCCCGCTTCCTTCGGCAGATTCGTCGCCGCGATCGCCTCGCCGCTGACCATCGGAACCGTGTTCCTCGGCGATGGGACATCGCCCAAGGGTTTCCTGGTCGAACCCGAAGGCCTTATCGGCGCGGAAGACATCACGCATTTCGGCGGCTGGCGGGCCTATATGGCGAGCCGTGGCAAGTCGGACGCGGGTGGCGATAACGGCAGCTCCGAGGCTCGGGCGGGTTGATTTTTGCTGCGCCGCACAATCTGTTAAGAACAGGGGAAATACAGGTAAGCGGACATCATACCCGGGTGAAAATACGTGCCTGGTGTTGCACCGCAACATGGTAGCTACGCGGCGACGAGCGACGTGGCCACGCGACCTGTCCGAGGCGATATTCGGTTGTCAAAAACCGCAGCCGGGGCTGCGCAGGTTCATGGTTCATCATAGCTGAGGGCGCGGCGAACGTAAAGTGAACGATTCGGTCGCGCGATATCCATAGCCGGTCCGGCGCAGCGCCGGGCGCTCATGGCACAGGGCTTGCAAAACTGCCGGCACCAGCAAACCGGCAGTGAGCATGAGTCAATCGGGCGTCGAACTCGTCAAGGTCACCAAACGCTACGGTGCCGTCGTCGCGGTCGATGCGATCGATCTGCGCATTGGCGCCGGCGCCTATTGCTGCCTGCTCGGCCCGTCCGGCTGCGGCAAGACATCGACCTTGCGGATGATCGCCGGCCATGAGGCGGCGACGCAAGGCGATATCCTGATCGGGCCCGCGAACGTCACCGACCTGCCGCCCGCACGGCGCGGTACGGCGATGATGTTCCAGAGCTACGCGCTCTTCCCGCATCTCTCCTGCACCGACAATGTCGCTTTCTCCTTGAAGATGAAGGGCATCGACAAGGCTACGCGGCAGGCAAAGGCGCTCGAGCTGCTGCGCCTGGTGCAGATGGAGGGCTATGCCGAGCGCCTGCCGGCCCAGCTATCGGGCGGCCAGCAGCAGCGCGTGGCGCTGGCGCGCGCCTTGATCACGCAGCCGCAGGTGCTGCTGCTCGACGAGCCGCTCTCGGCGCTCGACCCGTTCCTGCGCATCAAGGTGCGCACCGAGCTCAGGCGCCTGCAGCAGGAGCTGGGCATCGTCTTCGTGCATGTGACGCACAGCCAGGACGAGGCCATGGCGATCGCCGACATGCTGGTGATCATGAATGCCGGCCGCATCGAGCAGATCGGCGCGCCGCGCGAGGTGTTCAATGCACCGAAGACCGAGTTCGTGGCGCGCTTCATCGGCGGGCATAACGTGCTGCCGACGCCGGCAGGCACGATCGCGGTGCGCGCCGACAGGATCACCGTCGGACGCGCGGCCAACGGGGCGTCGAAGCTTCCGGCCATCGTGCGGGCCGTCGAATACCAGGGGACGCATGTGCATTTGTCGTTCGAGGCGCGCGACGCGCCCGAGCTCACCGCCCTCCTCGCCGACGACGTGTTCGCCGCCGAACCCTTCAGCCCTGGCGACGCCGTGGCGCTGAGCTGGGCCGAGCGCGACGTGCATCGGCTCGCCCAAACCGCATGACCCATGATCAGAAGAGGGAGACAGTCATGACGAAAAGAACTCCGCCTCGAGGCGCAGGCGTTTCGCGCCGGTCGATGCTGCAAGGCGCAAGCGCGCTC
>JBIOEJ010000004.1:0-98050 GCA_044445965.1 Hyphomicrobiales bacterium | reverse complement strand
TTTCTTTTTGCCCCCGCACACCTGGTGCCTATCTCACAATATTGTTCTTTTTGGCCTTCTCCCCCCAATAATGTCCACCCAAAAACGGCCGCGCCCCTTCGGGGTTTGGACGAAATGGCCATCTGGTGCGTCGAAAACCTCGCCGATACCGCATTATCGGCATCGATTTTCTCCTGCCAGCTGGCCATTTCGTCTCAAATCCCGGCTCACGCGATGTATGTCAACACGCCCTAGTCCGCAGCCAGACAGCGTACCATGAACTCCATGGCGCGGCGCAGGAAATAGGGCTTGGCCCAGACGGTGGTGTGGTCGTCGTTGGGCAGTGGGACGAAATCGAAATCCTTGTCGGCGGCGATGAGGGCGGCGGCGAGCTGCATGGTGAGGGCCGGATGGACGTTGTCGTCCATATCTCCGGTGGCCAGCAGGAGCTTACCACGCAAGTTCGAGGCATAAGGCGCATTCGCGGCGCGACTGTAATTCGTGGTGCCGTCTGCGTGGTGCGTGACCGGGCCCATGTATTTTTCGGCCCAGGCGAAGCTGTAGCCCATCTGATCATGGTTGCCGGCGGTCGCAACGGCGGCGTGGAAGACGTCGGGATAGTCGAGCAGCGCGCGGACGGAGGCATAGCCGCCCCCGGAATGGCCCATGATCCCGACCCGGGAGAGGTCGATCCACGCATGGCGGGCTGCGAGCTGGCGCAGGGTCGCGACGTGGTCGGCGAGCGTGCCGGGGTCGTGCAGATTGCCGTAGCAGAGATCATGGAACGCTTTCGACCGCAGCGGCGTGCCGCGTCCGTCGACGGCGATCACCACGAAGCCGAGTTCGGCGAAGGCCTGCGGCAGGCAGGCGCGCCCGAGCTCGGGCAGGATGTCGGTGAGCATGACCGTGGGCAGTTGGCCGCGCTGGGGGCCGGGATAGATGTAGTCGATGACGGGATATTTGCGGGATGGGTCGAAATCGGTGGGGCGCCAGAGCGCCCCGAAGAGTTCCGTCCGATCGTCGGCGGCGCTGACGCGGAAGGGGGTGGGCCAGCGCCAGTCGGCCGCGAGGCCGGCGGCGATGTCCGTGGTGGCGAGCCTGGCGACGAGCGTGCCGTCGGCGCGGCGAAGGTCCGAGACGGGCAGCGTGGTGAGGTCGGAACGGGTGTGGACGAAATAGTGGCCGGAGGGCGCGCGCCAGGCGCCGATTTCGGGTTCGGGGCGGATGTGGTCGCGAGGGATGCGTTTGATCGGCATGGCCAGCGCGTGGTCGCCGCCGCCGGGCGTGAGAACGGCAAGGCCGGTGCCATCGAGGCCGATGCGGCAGAGGGTGCGGTGATAGGGATTGTCCCTCGAATCCAGGCCAGCGGCGAGAAATTCGATGCTGCGGGCGGCTTCGTCGACATGGACAAGGTCGCGCACGACCCAGTCGCCCTGAGTGATACGGTGCTTGAGCGCGCCGGTCGCGAGGTCGTGCAGATAGAGATGCGCCCAGCCATCCTGTTGCGAGAACCAGATGAATTCGCCGCTGGCCTCGAGCACGCGGATGTTGGGCAGTCCGAGGACCGAGAGATTGGTGTCGATGAAGGTCGCCGCGGTTTCGGTGTGCACCGCGCGCACGATGCCTGTGGCGGCGGTCAGTTCCGAGAGCGTGAGGCGTTGCCAGAAGCGATCGCGATCGAGAAAGAACACGCGGGTGGAATCGGCACTCCACCAAGCCTCCTCCTTTTCGATGCAGGTTGTCATGCCGGTGACGTGCGGGCCGGAGACGCCAGTGGTGAGGCGACCGGTGGAGATGTCGATGATGCAATGGGTTTCGAGGGGCAGCGCGGCATCGCCGCTGAAGGCGAATTTCAGCGCGAGCAGTACCGGGCGGGCGCCGCCGCCGTCGGGGACGTGCTGGACGAGCGGGAGGTCGAGGACATCGCGTTCATCGAGGCGCGAGGTGAGGAGCTTTCGACCGTCGGGGGACCACATCACGTTCGCCGGGAGGCGGATGCCGCGCCGCGCGAGAGTGGCGGTGGTGAGGTTCATGTCCGGCGACTTGCCGTAGGCGTGGTGAGCGGCGCCGTCGCTGGTCAGCCGGACTTCCCCGGAGGTGGCGAGGTCGCGGAGCCAGAGGTCGTGGTCGCGGCAGAAGACGGCGCGTGTCCCGTCGGGCGAGCGGACTTCGCCTGGACGCAGTGCAGGCGGCGGCGGTTCGGCCACGGCGGCGCCAATCTCGGGGAGGCGGACCCAGCGTCCATCGGGCAGGCGCAGGCGGAGCATGGGCAGCGCGGTGAGGTCGAGGGCGGCGATGGGCAGGCGCTGCGGGTGGCAGGGCGTGTCGGTCACGGCCGCGAGGGCGGCGGCGGCGGCGGCGTGATCGAAAGCGGGCTGCCGGATGCCAGTGGCGGCATCGACCAGCGTGAAGCTAACGCCATCCGGGGATTCATGCCGATACCAGAAACGATCCGCGGCGCCGATCCAGTGCGGGCGGAGTTGCGGGTTGTAGAGGCTCGGGCGAAGATTGGGTGCCAAATAGCGTTCTGCGCGGGCGCGGCGTTCGGCGGTCAGCATCGGTGCGGAACTTCCTAGTTGCGGCGTTGATGCGGCAGGACATGTCCTGACCGAGATTCTCGGGATACCCACACCATAGTGGTGTCAGGATCGCGAAGTCCGGAGGGCATTTTCAATGGTTGTGGTTGCTTTGGACCGGCGTCGTCCGCTCAAAAGGTTCGCAATTTCCTGGAAAACATGCGAAGCTGAGCGATCACCGGCAGGAGCACGTTCCAAGGCGTCGGTGGCTGAAGAGACGCGATGGACGCACAATCGCCAAATCAGGAGGCCTTGAGGGCGTCCCGAAGGAAATCGCTGCAAGAGGAGCGCACTCGGCAGATCGAGCAACGGATCGCCGACGAGGAGGCACGCCATAGGGCGATGGATGCGAAGACCGTTCGCCTGCGTGGGCTGCGCATGGCGCGCGATGCCGCCGAGCAGGAAGCCTCGGCCGCGGCAGAGGCCGCAGCGCCGGCCAAGACCTCGCGGCGCAGCGGCCGCGCGCCAAGGCCGCGGAAACCGCGCTAGGGGCGACGCAATGATCTCGCACCGCCAACACCTTCATGATCTCGACGCCCGCCTGGCCGTTCGATCGGGATTGCAGTCGCGCAGGCGAGCCCAGATCGGCATTTCCGTCGCGTTCCTGCTCGTCGTGCTCGGTGCATGGATTGCGGTCTTGATGCGGTAGAGGGGCGGCCCATCGCCTATTTCGATGCGCGCCCGGCCGCCGGCCTGCCAGCCTCGCCGCCGGCAAGGCGGGGTTTGGGCTTGGGCAGGAGACCGTCGTATTGAGCCTTCTTGCGGACCATCTTCCGCCGCCGGCGGATGGCTTCCGCCTTCTCGCGAACGCGCTTCTCCGAAGGCTTTTCGTAGAAGCTCCGTTGCCTCATCTCTCGAAACACGCCCTCCCTCTGCATCTTCTTCTTCAGCGCCCTTAGGGCCTGGTCCACATTGTTGTCGCGTACGAATACCTGCAAAAGGGGGGTCCAATCCTGATGGGAGGGAAGCGTCGGGGGCTTCTATCACGTCGGCGAGCGGTCGGCGAGCCGGTTCCCCACGAAAAAAAAGCTATCCAAAATCTCGCATAAGGCGCATGGTTCTCAATCGCCGGGCTGCGCGGCGGTCTCCCGCGGCAGCCGAGCGCCTGCAAATCCAATGTCGACCCAATGAACGATCATCTGTACAAGATCGGCCAAGATATTTCCTTAGCCTCGGGTGCTGGAATATTATTGAAGCCCTTCGCCATTTATAAGATCGTGGCGAGATTGCCGGCGCGCGACCAGGAATTGCAATACCGCGTCAAGAGCGAGCAGGAGCCCTTCGAACGCGTCGTCGACGAATATCAGATAACCGCGATTCCACCGCAGCCTCCGGCCGTGCGAGCCGCGACCCCCGATGGGAGGCTCGGCGCAGCGCGTGTGCCGAAGGAGCGCGTCGGACGTGCGCGCGGAACACGGCGGAGCCTGTCGCAATGACGGATCGGACCGTCGATCTCGATCAACACCGTGGAATGGCAGCTCAAAAGGCAACCGAGATCCGCCGCCTCGTCGCGGAGGTGGCGGCCGACCAGCAAGACTTGCGTCTGCGACAGGAGCGATTGGAGGCTCAGCTCGTCGCAGTGCCTTCGCTGACCTGGCCTGATGCCGCCGAGAAGGCGCGCTACCTGCTGACGCTCTTTGCCGGCACGCTCGCGGCCCAGGACCCTCGTCGACAGACGCTGATCGCGAACGTGCTCGATGATTTCACGCGATTGTCGCGCGAGGCGACTGAGCATGGTCCGAATTAGGCCTCGGCGCCGGAGCACCCACGGAGTGAGGCCTCGCTCCGGCCCGGTCCAGCCCGGTCCTCGGCTTGGGCATGGGGAGCAGCCCGTCGCGTTGGGCCTGCTTGCGCGCTGACTTGCGCGCCCGGCGAATGGCGTCGGTCTTCTCCCGCACCCTTTTCTCCGAAGGTTTCTCATAGGCCCTGCGCCGCCTTATCTCGCGGAACACGCCTTCGCGCTGCATCTTCTTCTTCAGGACCCGCATCGCCTGTTCGATGTTGTTGTCGCGGACCAGAACCTGCAAACAGCCCTCCCATCGCTGCATCGAAACAAAAAAGGGCCAGACCTGCGCCTGACCCCTTAGCTGAACTATCGACCCGCTCCCGCGGGCGGCCGGCGCCAGTACATCCGTGGTCGCCTGCGCCTCCGAAAGCGGGCCGGTCTCAAGAGGCTTTTCTCAAGAGGCCTGGAGCCGATCGGCCGATACCTTGCCGGACCGAGGATCCTCGACCAGCTCGAAGCCGATCTTCTGGCCTTCCTGGAGATCGCGAATGCCGGCGCGCTCGAGGGCGCTGATGTGAACGAAAACGTCCTTGCCGCCGTCGTCCGGCTGAATGAAGCCAAATCCCTTCTGAGGGTTGAACCATTTGACGATGCCCGTGGTCATGACGAACCTTTCCTATAGATGCGATGAGGCCTTCCCGTCGCGGAGCGCGACGGAAGACCAGTGGTCGAAATTGGTGGGAAGGTCATCAGCTTGCGCGACCGGAATGTCGCGCGGGGGCCAAATCGTCCGGCCGAGTTCGATTGCGCACATATGGTAGCGCGGCCGGCCAACTTCAAGCATGGGCCGAAAGTTTCGGCCGGCTGGCGGCCGGGTGTTCGGCCGTGCCACAATGCAAGGCGCGCCGCGCCAATCGAAGGCGCGCCTATGCTCATGGAGGATCGAGCCTTGTGGCAGCCAACCGAACGTTACCCCGACCCTGCCGTCGAGATCCTCGACCCGTCCTTCGCGCCTTACAGGGTCGTGCTCGCTGCGGTCGAGCGCCTGGCCTCGGGCTGTCGCTGGTGCGAGGGGCCCGTCTGGTTCGGCGATGGCCGCTATCTCCTGTGGAGCGACATCCCGAACGACCGCATCCTGAAATGGGAAGAGGAGACGGGCGCGGTCAGCATCTTCCGCAGGCCGTCCGGTTACGCCAACGGCAATACGCGCGACCGGCAGGGCCGTCTCGTCACTTGCGAGCATGGCGGCCGGCGCGTGACGCGCACCGAATATGACGGGGCCATCACGGTGCTCATGGACCGCTACCAGGGCAAACGGCTGAACTCGCCCAACGATGTCGTCGTCAAGTCGGACGGCTCGATCTGGTTCACGGACCCGCCCTTCGGCATCCTCAGCGACTATGAGGGCCGGCGTGCCGAGCTGGAGTTGCCGCACGGCGTCTACCGCATCGATCCCGAGACGCTCGAGGCGACCGCGGTCGCGGCCGATATCAGGGGACCGAACGGGCTCTGCTTCTCGCCCGACGAGAAGAAGCTCTACCTCGTCGAATCGCGGGCGACGCCGAACCGCCTGATCCTCGTCTACGATGTCGTCGGCGGCAGGAGCCTCGCCAACGGCAAGGTCTTCATCGATGCGGGACCGGGCACCCCCGACGGCTTCCGCTGCGATATCGACGGCAATCTCTGGTGCGGCTGGGGCATGGGCGCGGACGAGCTCGACGGCGTCGTCGTCTACAATCCGGCGGGCAAGCTGATCGGCAGGATCAGGTTGCCGGAGCGCTGCGCCAATCTCTGCTTCGGGGGGCCGATGCGCAACCGGCTGTTCATGGCGGCGAGCCAGTCGATCTACGCGCTCTACGTGAATACGCAAGGGGCGTTAGGCGGGTGAGCGGTCGCGGGGAAATCCCACACCAACCGACATCGAACGATGATCGATTCACGCTGTCGATTTTGAGAAGCTCGAAAAGTGGCACGACAACTCGATCTCGACGAGGAATTGCTGGCCAAGGCTCGGGCCTATACGGGCCTGCGGGAGAAATCCGCGCTCGTCCGCGAGGCACTCAAGGCGCTGATCGAGCGCGAAAGCGCGCGGCGATTGGCGCGCCCGGGCGGCAGCGAACCTGGTCTGGCCAGTCTCGCGAGGCCAGCGGTCGGAGCCTGGGTGATTCTCATCGACACAAGGGCGTGGGTCGACCCCGTCCACACATACATCGAGGATCGGCCGAGCAAAAACGGCAAAACGGTCGCCCCAAGTTGGCGAGCGGGGTCACTTTGCAAGCCCGCACCCGGCGCTCCGGCGTTCACCCCGTCACGCGCTCGCCGCGCCCATAGACGAGCAGCATCATGATGATGACGGCGCCGTAGATCACCTGGCGGCCGGCTTCGGGCATCTCCATGATGGAGAGCACGCTGTTCAACAGCACGATGAGGATGACGCCGACCAGGGTGCCGAGATAGCGGCCGCGGCCGCCCAGGATATTGGTGCCGCCGATGACGACGGCGGCGATCGACGGCAACAGATAGGCGTCGCCCATCCCCTGATAGGCCTTGGTGGAATAGCCGGCGAGCAGCACGCCGGCGAGGCCGGCCGCGAGGCCGCAGAGCGCGAAGCAGACCACGATGACGCCGCGCGTATTGACGCCAGCGAGATAAGCGGCCGCCTCCTTATTGCCGATGGCGTAGATGTAGCGGCCGAGCGCCATGCGCCGCAAGATGACGGCGACGACGAGCGAGACGGCGATCCACATGAAGAGAGCGTTCGGAATCCCGAGGGTCCGCTCCGCGGCCAGGAAGCGCATCGCATCGGTCGCCGTGCTCTGCGGCGCGAAGCCGCCCGTATGGGCAACCATCAGGCCGCGCATCACGGCGTTGACGCCGAGCGTGAAGATCATCGAGGGAATGCGCAGATAGGCGACCCCGATGCCGTTGACGACCCCGACCATGAGGCCGACGGCGAGGCCAATCGGTATGGCGAAATGCCCGCCGACCGCGGTCGCCATCATGGCGGCCGCCGCCAATGTCCAGGGCACCGAGAGATCGATCTGCGAGATCAGGATGACGATCATCATCCCGGCCGCCACGATGCCGAGAAAGGAGCCGATCTGCAATTGCTGGAGCAGATAGGTGGGCTGGAGCAGCGGGGCGCTGCCGAAGCGCGACAGAGTGTAGAAGGTGCCGGCGATCAGGATGACGAGGATGAAGGAAGCCGAGATCAGGATCGGGCGCACATCGCGCGAGAGTGTGAGGCTCGCCGGAATGGCGGTCATCGGAACAGCTCCAGCGTATTCTTGACGCGCAGGACGCGCAGCGCCCCGATGCTGACGGCCGCCAGCAGGATGAGGCCCTCGAACAAGGGTTGCAGCAGCGGAGCGATGTCGAAGATGCGGAAGAAGAACGAGATCACGCGCAAGATGAGCGCGCCGAAAATCGAGCCGATGGCGCCGCCGGTGCCGCCGAGCAGCGAGGTGCCGCCGATGACGACGGCCGCGATCGAGTTCAGCGTATAGGTCCCGGCCTGCGGGATGTCGGCATTGCCGGAGGAGGTCTGGATCGCCAGGAACAGGCCGCCGCATGCGGCGAAGAAGCCGCCGAGCGTGAAGGCGGCGAGCTTGGCGCGACCGATGTGCAGCCCGGACATATAGGCCGCCCCCTCGGCCGAGCCGACCGCATAGACGGTGCGCCCCGTGACCGAGCGGTGGAACGGCACCCAGACCAGGACCGCGACCAGGAAGAGCAGCACGAAGGGCACCGGGATCCAGCCGAAAGGCTGGAACCAGGGAGCGTTGCCGTCATCGAAGATATGTACCGTCTGGGCGAAGTCCTGCAGCGAATTGGTCAGCGCCCAGTTCAGGTCTTCGTCGATCTTGCCTCCCGGCGTCGGCCGCAGGAACAGCGCGATGCCGATATAGATGGCGCCTGTCGCGAGCGTCGCGATGATCGGCTGGATGCGCCCATAGACGACGACGCAGCCATTGAGGAAGCCACCCAAGGTGCCGGCCGCAAGGCAGATGACGATGCCCTCGATGATGCCGGCGATGCCGCCCGGAAGCGTCGCGAGGACCATATGAAAGCTGCCGGCATTGATCTCGATCGGCGTGCCAGCCGCCGCCCCGCCCAGGAGATAGCTGGCGAGACAGCCGACCATGGTCATCAGCGCGCCGACCGAAAGGTCGAGCCCGGCCGCGAGCACGGGCACGGTCTGCGCCATGGCGACCATGGCGAGCGTGAAGACCTCGTCGGCGTTCTGGACCAGAACGGCCGAGGAAAAGCCCTTGGGATGCGCCAGATGGTAGAGGAGATAGAGGGCGCAGAACAGCGAGACGGCGGTGACGAGACCGACATTCTGGCGCAGCCTGATGAGGAGATCGCCGGCGCCCCCGGCCCTGCCGGTCGTCGAGGGCATCGTCACGCTAGACATCGGCGACCTCACGCATGGGCGGCCTCGCCTCGAGGAGGCGCCGCCGCGGCGCCGGCATCGATGTTGAGGGCGCTCGCGATGATATTATGCTCGGTGAGCTCTGCGCCCTGGAGCTCGCGCACGATGCGCCCGTCATACATGATGGCGACCCGGTCGCAGCAGCCGATCAGCTCGTCATAATCGGTCGAGTAGAACAGGATCGCCACGCCTTGATCGGCGAGCTCCCGCATCAGGCGGTAGATTTCCTGCTTGGTGCCGACATCGATCCCCCGCGTCGGGTCGTTGAGCAGGATGATGCCGGGCTCGGTCATCAGCCATTTGGCGATGACGACCTTCTGCTGATTGCCGCCCGAGAGGGTGGAGACCGCGTCGTTACGGTCGCCGATCTTGATCCCGAGCCGAGCGATGCCGCCTTCGACGGCCCTGCGTTCCTTGGCGCGATCGATGAAAAGCCCGTTCGAGAGCGCGTCGAGCGAGGCGATCGCCAGGTTGTCGGCGATCGACATGGGCAGCATCAGCCCCTCGGTCTTGCGGTCCTCGGGCACCAGCGCGATGCCGACTGAAGGGGACTTGGCCGAGGCGGGCGAGGCCGGGTGTCGGGGTTTGCCATTGATCGTCAAGGTGCCGGTCACGCCCCGCAGCACGCCGAAGAGCGCGAACAGCAGCGTCTTCTGGCCTTGACCGTCGAGACCGCCGAGACCGACGATCTCGCCTCGGCCGATCTCGAGCGAGATCCGGTCGAGGCGGTTATCCCAGCAGAGGTTTTCGAGCTTCAGCGCCGGCCCGTTCGGCGCCGATCCGGGGCGCGGCCGTTGCGGCTTTCCCGGATATTGGGTGGCGATGTCGCGCCCGATCATCAATTGCACGATCTCGCCCGTCGAGCGCCGGCCCTTGTCGAAAGTCTCGATATGGCGGCCGTTGCGGAACACCGAAGCCCGGTCGGCGAGCGCCTCCACCTCATGCATCCGATGCGAAATATAGAGGATGGCGACGCCTTGGGTCTTCAGCCGCCCCAGCATGGCATAGACCTTCTCGACATCGGCGCTGGTCAAGGCGGAGGTAGCCTCGTCGAGGATGAGAAGCCGCGGCTTCTGGCCCAAAGCCTTGGCGATCTCCACCATCTGGCGACGCGACAGCGGCAGGTCCCGCACCCGCATCAGAGGGTTGACGTCCTCGCAACCGATCTCGGCGAGCAGCGCCTCGGCGCGCCGGCGCTGGGCCTTCGCATCGATGAGGCCGAAGCGGCGCGGCGGCGCCGAGATCGAAATGTTGTCCGCGACGGACAAGTCGGGCAGGAGCGACAGCTCCTGGAAGATGCAGCAGACGCCGGCCGCATTGGCCGCCGAGGGTGAAGGGAACGCGACTACCTTGCCGTCGAGGCGCATGACGCCCGCATCCGGCTGCACGACGCCCGAGACGATCTTGATCAATGTCGACTTGCCGGCGCCATTCTCGCCGAGCACCGCATGGATCTTGCCGCGATCGCAAGCAAAATCGACGGCCTCGAGCGCCGTCACGCCGCCATAGCGTTTCGAAATACCCGAGAGGACCAGAAAATCCTCTCCCGTCGCGGCGACCACGGCGGCCCTGCCGCGATCAGCGCGTCATGGCCGTCCTCGGATTTGTTCCGAGGATCGGCCAGGCCATCCACGCCCCGGCAGTGGGCATCACTTCACGTCGGTTTCGCTCTGGGCCATGATCTGCGGCGCCGTGAAGGTGACGCCGCAAGGCAGGAACTGGTTGGGCGCGAAGAAGTTCGCGGTGAGGCTCGACCAGTAGTTCTCGCCGTCCTTGAGCGTCCTGTAATCCGCGACCGGGATCGGGATCGAGATCAGCTGCGGCATGACATTGCCCTGCAAGGCCGAGATCGCCGCCTTGATGGAGATGGCGACGAGCGCCGGGGACTGGCCATAGGACATGCCCTTGAGCCCTTCCTTCCAGTGCTCGGCGATCTGCTTGCGGAACTCGTTCTCGCCCTCGCCGGACATCGGCACGAAGGGATGCTTGGCGTCGATCATGGCGCGCACCGTGCCGTCCGAGCCGCCCTGCGTGAACACGCCGTCGAAATGGCCGTGCACGGCGAGCGCATCGGCGGTCACCTTCTGGGAGGTGCCCGAGTCCCAGTTGCCGACGATCTCGGTGACCTTGAAGCTGTTGCCCGGCGCTTCCAGAACCTCGCGGAAGCCGAGATGGCGGTCGCGGTCGACGGAATTGCCCGGCAAGCCGCGCACCTCGAGGATGTCGCCCGAGGTCTTGCCCCCTTCGGTGATGAGCCATTTGGCCGACATGCGACCCATCTCCTTCTGGTCCTCGTTGACCATCATCACCTTGTCGGTATCGAGGATGTTGTCGAAGGGGACCACCACGACATTGTTCTTGTCGGCGAGGCGGATGACGCGGTCGAAGCCGTCAGGCGCCACCGCGATCGTGACGATCGCGTCGAAGCCCTGATTGATGAAGTCCTCCATGGCGCCGAGCTGAGCGGCAACGTCGGTGCCGGTCGAGACGACCTTGAACTCCTTGATGTTCTCCTTGATGCCCGCCTGCTCGGCGAAGGCCTTCGCGGTCTTGATCATCTGGATGCGCCAGGTGTTGCCGACGAAGCCGTTGACGACGGCGATGCGATAAGGACCCGGTTTCTTGTCCCATTGAAAGAACTTCGTCTGGGCCGACCAAGCCTTGAAACATTCCGGATTGGCGCCGGGACCCGATACGATCTTCGGCCCCGCCCAGGCGACGACCGACGACAACAATAGGCTCGTCAATGCGAGCCCCGAAACGCGAAGCATTGAATTCATGTCTCGTCTCCCTACTGGGTTTCGCTTCCGACCCCTCGATGGCCATGCCGAGCTTTGCGCCCGTGCGCTGTAGGATAACCATGACACATTGCAGGTGACGCGCGCAACACGGGGCCGGCGCGGGAGGAATCGGGCCGTTCGGGCTCTCGGAGACGTGATCGTCGGCGCGATCGGGGATGACTATCCCGTTATGGTGATGCGGGTCCGGCCGAATCCCGCTCCCCGCACCAAGGAGAACAGGGTCGCCGCGTGGCCGGGCGAGAGACGGATGCAGCCATGCGAGGCGCGCGCGCCGAGATAGGCCGTCGCATAAGTGCCGTGGATCGCATAGCCGCCGCGGAAGAAGATCGAATAGGGCATGGGCGACATGTGGTATTTGCGCGAGCGCCACATCGTCGCCAGGCGCTGGGGATGGTAGGTGCCATGCGGCGTCGCGTAGCCGATACGGCCGCTCGAGATCGGCCAGCGATAGACGACCTCGCCCCCGACGCTGACCGTCATCGCCTGCGAGCCGAGCGATACCTGCACGGCGACCGGCCCGCCATATGGAACCCCGCGCTCGGTGAGCTTGGCCGCAACGCTCGACTGCAGCGCATCGCCGAGCCGGCCATGCCGCCCGGCGCCGACGGGCGGCGGCGCGAGCAGCGGCCGCAGGATGAGCCAATCCCCCGCCTCGGCTCGCGCCGGAACCGCTGCGCATATGGTCGCGATGCATAAGGCCAGAAACCCGAAGGCCCCTGCGAGAGCAACTCGAACGCGCATCGCCGGCCCCTGTAGATCTGCACCCGCCATCATAATTCTATAGAGCGCTGCAAAAGTAAAGCCGTGGCGAGCAACAGTTTATAGAATCGGTTAATACGCGCTCGGAGCTGAACTTCCGGAGGCCAATACAATTTTATCTTTTTTACTTCCACGATTGTGGCGCAGGCCGTCGCTCACATGACCGAGATTTTCTGCAATTCGACGAGCGACGCGATACCTTGCTTGGCGAGCCCGAAGAGGGAATGGAATTCGGTTTCCGAGAAGGGTTTACGTTCGGCCGTCCCCTGCGCTTCGACGATCGCTCCGGCTCCGGTCATGACGAAATTGGCGTCGGTGTCGGCTGCCGAATCCTCCGCATAGTCGAGGTCCAGCACCGGCACGCCACCCACGATGCCGCATGAGACCGCGGCGCAATGGTCGAGCAACACCTCGCCGAGAACCGCGCCTTTGACGAGGGCGCGCGCCTTCATCCAGGCGAGGCAGTCGTGCAGCGCCACCCAGGCGCCGGTGATCGAGGCGGTGCGCGTCCCGCCATCGGCCTGGAGCACATCGCAGTCGAGGACGATCTGGCGCTCGCCGAGCGCCGCGAGATTGGTGACCGCCCGCAGAGAGCGGCCGATCAGGCGCTGGATCTCCTGGGTGCGCCCCGACGGCTTGCCGGCCGAGACCTCGCGGCGCGTGCGCTCGAGGGTGGCGCGCGGCAGCATCGCGTATTCGGCCGTCACCCAGCCGCGGCCTTGCCCTCTGAGCCAGACCGGCGGGCGATCCTCGAGGCTCGCCGCGCACAGCACCTTCGTCTCTCCGAAGGCGATCAGGCACGAGCCCTCCGCATAGCGCGCCACGCCGCGCTCGAGCGTGACCTTGCGCATCTCGTCTGGAGCGCGTTTCGATGGGCGCATGCCGCCTCCGGTTGCCGATCGCGGCCCAGGACCTTTCCGCCGCCGAGCCGCAAAGGCCTTAGCGGGGGTCGGTCCGCATTGGCAAGCGGGCTATGGGATTCACCATTTGATCGGCCAGAGATGCTCGAGCTGCCCAGCCTTGTAGGCGAATGTCAGCGCGCCGCCGACGACCCCGCCGAGGACGAAGGCGAGGAGAATCTGCCAGAAGGCGGCGCCGCGCCGCCTCGGGACGGCGCCTTGGCTCGGCAGCGGGGCTGCCGCGGCGGCCGGCTCCGCGGGCGCCTGGGCGACGGCATGCGAGCCGGAGGCAGGAGGCGGCGCGGACAATGCCTTTTCCCGCTCGATCAGGCGACGCGCCAGATAATTCGCGACTTCCTGGCTCATGGCTTCGATCTTGTCGCTCTCGGCCAGCACCACGGTGCCGCCGCGCGTATCCTGGATGAAGCGGTAGCAGCGCCGGTCGCGCGCCATCTCGACGAAGGCCACGATGTCGACGAAGAGCCGCGGCTTCTCGCCCGGCACCAGGCCATGCTCGAACAACTCGGCCTGCGGCGGCACTTGCGCGAAGACGGGCTCCAGCGCATCGCGCAGCAATTCGAGGCGCGCCAGCTCCGCCCCCCGCAATTCGGCGATGACCGAGGAGCGTTCGGCGTCGTCGAGCTTGGCGCGCCTGATCAGCGCCTTGAGGTCGGGAGCCGCCGCGCGGGGCAAATCGGCACTGAGCTCGTTCATCGGCTTCACCTGTTCGAAAATCGTCGGCGACGGCGCGATTGAACGCGCCTCACCTCGATGGTTAGCATAACGTTAATGGAGGCGCGGCCAAACTCCGCCCGCCTCTTCATGCACAGCCGCGCTTGCCCGATTTGCACCGCTCAAGCCTTTTCCGGGTCCGATTGGATCGGACCGGGGGGACCGGGGCTCCGGTTGATCGTCTTTGCCGCATTTTTCCGCGGCGAACCGGAGGCCACCCCCGCTTTCGCGAGGGCATGCTTCGCCAGGAAAATGCTCTAGCGCCACCTCTCCCGCAGGCGGGCTCCGATGTCGATCTTGGCCGGAGCAGCCGTCGCTGTCGGCTGCGGCGCCGCTCGCGGCAATGGCCAGCGGCAATTCGCGAAGCGGTCGAGGATGGATGAAGGGATGAAGCGGCTCCTCGACGCATAGAGATGGCGATCCCCGCGCTTCGCCTGCTGGTGCGTGTAGAAGCGCTGCGGCAAGACGAGATCGAGATCATCCTTGGCCCGCGTCATGGCGACATAGAGGAGGCGGCGCTCCTCCTCGATCTCCTCCGCAGTACCGGTGCCGAGATCAGACGGGATGCAGCCATCGACCGCGTTCAGGATGAACACCGATTTCCATTCCTGGCCCTTGGCCGAGTGGATGGTCGACAAGATGAGATAGTCCTCGTCGAGCAGCGGATTCCCCGCCTGGGCGCTTGTGGCGTCGGGAGGATCGAGCGTCAGCTCCGTCAGGAAGCGCTGGCGAGACGCATAGCCGGCCGCGATCCCTTCGAGCTGCACGAGATCGGCCTGCCGGGTCGTGGCGTCCTCATGGATGCGTTCGAGATGGGGTTCATACCAGCGGCGGACGGCTCCGAGCTCGGCCGGCCAACCGGCCCCACCCAAGCGCAGCTGCCGGGCGAGATCGGCAAAGGCCGCGAACTCGGCGGCGCAGCCTGCGTCAGGGGCGCAGGCGGCAAGCGCAGCGACGAGATCGGCAGCCTCCTCCAGGGCATCCAGGATGCGCCCCGCGGTCGCCGGCCCGACACCCGGCATGAGCTGCAGCACGCGAAAGCCCGCGACGCGATCGCGCGGGTTCTCGGCGAAACGCAACACCGCCAACAGATCCTTGACATGCGCGGCATCGAGGAATTTGAGGCCCCCGAACTTGACGAAGGGGATATTGCGCCGCGTCAGCTCGATCTCCAGGATGCCGCTGTGATGCGAGGCGCGAAACAGCACCGCCTGGCTCTTGAGCGCCCTCCCCGCCTCGCGGTTCTCGAGCACTTTGTGGACGACATAGCGCGCCTGATCGGCCTCGTCGGCCACCATGACGAGACGCGGCCGCTCGCCGCCATTGCGCTCCGACCGCAGCGTCTTGGCGAAGCGTTCGGGCGCCAAGGCGATGACCGCGTCGGCGGCCGCCAGGATGGGCTGTGTCGAGCGGTAATTGCGTTCCAAGGTGACGATCTCGGCGCCGCGCTCGAATTGGCGGGGAAAGTCGAGGATGTTGCGGACCGTCGCCGCGCGGAACGAGTAGATCGATTGCGCATCATCGCCGACCACGGTCAAACCGGCGCCGCCAGGCCTCAACGCCAACAGGATCGAGTTCTGCAGCCGGTTGGTGTCCTGGAATTCGTCGACGAGCACCTGGTCGAAGCGCTCGCCCACCTGCGCGGCGAGCGACGGCTCGCTCATCATCTGCGCCCAGCAGAGCAGGAGGTCGTCGTAGTCGAGGACGTTCTGGCGCTGCTTCGCCTCCACATAAGCGGCGAAGAGCTGCCGCAGCTCTCTTTCCCATTGACCGCACCAGGGGAACACTGCGGTCAAGACCTCACCGAGCGGCAGCTCGGCATTGACGCTGCGCGAATAGATGGAGAGGCAGGTGCCTTTGGTGGGGAACCGCGTTTCCTTCCGAGAGAGGCCGAGCTCGTGACGCATGAGGTTCATCAGGTCGGCGGAATCCTCCCGGTCGTGGATGGTGAAGGCCGGATCGAGGCCGAGCTGATGGGCATGCTCGCGCAAGAGCCGTGCGCCGATCGCGTGGAAGGTGCCGGCCCAGCTCAGCGCCCCGGCCGGACCCGCGCCGCCCGCCTTCGAGGTTGACGAGGCGAGGCGCTCGACGCGCCGCGTCATTTCGGCGGCCGCCCGGCGCGAGAAGGTGAGGAGCAGGATGCGGTTCGGGTCGACGCCATTGTCGATCAGGTGCCAGACGCGATGGGCGAGCGTATTCGTCTTGCCGGATCCCGCCCCCGCGATCACCAGGAGCGGCCCCGCCGCCAGGTCGGCGCCGATCCCGTGTTCGACGGCCCGAAGCTGCTCGGCGTTGAGCTTGGCGAGATGCGGCGACCGCCTCATTGGGGCTTTGGCGAATCAGGGCTTGTCATGCGCTCGAGAGAGCACGTTTCCTGTTTTGTTCGCAACCTCGAAGCTTGCGAGCGCAACGCTGGGCGCAAGACGCAGCCCTAATTCAGCATCCCCAACAGTCGCGGCAGCGACAGCGATATCTCGGGGATATAGGTGACCATCACCAGGAAGATCAGCATGGTCGCAAGCCAGGGAAGCACCGCGATCGTGAGCTCGCCGATCCCCATCTTGGTGATGCCCGCGGCCACGTAAAGGTTGAGCCCCACGGGGGGATGGCAAAGTCCGACCTCCATGTTGACCGCCATCAGGATGCCGAGGTGAACGGGATGGACGCCCAGCACCGCCGCCATCGGGAACAGGATCGGCGCCATGATCAAGGTGATGGCCGAAGGGTCCATGAAATTGCCGGCCGCCAACAACAAAATGTTGGTGACGAACAGGAAAGCGACCACGCCGAAGCCCTGCGCCGTCATCCACTCGGCCATCGACTGGGGAATCTGCTCGGAGGTGAGCAGCCAGGAGAACACCGTCGCGTTGGTGATGATGTAGAGGATCATGGCGCTCATGGAGGCTGCCCGCAGCAGCACCGCGGGCACGTCGCGAAGATCGAGCTCCTTATAGACGAAGACGGCGACGAAGAAGGCGTAGACGGCCGCCACGGCGGCGGCCTCGGTCGGCGTGAACAGGCCCCCATAGATGCCGCCGAGCACGAGGACGATCAGGAACAACCCCCAGAAACTCTCGCGGAAGGCGCGCAGGCACTCCGCCCAGCTGGCCCGCGCCAGGCGCGGATAATCGTTGCGCCAGGCGCGATACCAGGTGGTCGCCCCGAGCATGGTCGCCAGCATCAGCCCCGGCACGAGGCCGGCGATGAACAACTGGCCGACCGACGCCGAATCGACGATGTGCCCGTCCGGTCCCTTGGGCTGCATGCCGCTCGTCGCGACCGCGAAGATGACGAGATTGATCGAGGGCGGAAACAGGATGCCGAGCGCGCCCGAGGTCGCGATCACGCCGGCGCCGAAACGAGGCGGGTAGCCGTTCTGCACGATGGCGGGCAGGATGATGGAGCCGATGCCGACGACGGTCGCGACCGAAGATCCCGAGATGGCCGCGAACAAGGCGCAGGCGACGACGCCGGCAAGCCCGAGGCCGCCATACCAATGCCCGATCATGGAGCTCGCGAAGGCGATCATGCGGCGCGCCACCCCGCCGGAGGTGAGGAAGCTGCCTGACAGGATGAAGAACGGGATCGCCATGATCTCGAAGCGGTCGATGCTGGTGAACAGCTTGAGCCCGACCATCTTCGGATCGACGCTGCTCAGGATGAACAGGTAGGTGAGCACCGACAGGCCGAGCGCGATCGAGATCGGCATGCCCGTCGCCATCAGTGCCAAGAGCAGCGCAAACAGCATCGCGGCGCGCACCGACTGCGACAGCGAAACGATGTCGAGCCGCACGGCGAAGCAGATGAGCGTAAGCGCAATCGGAATGAGGATGATCAGCGCCGCCACGAACGCGCTGGGGCGCGGGCGCAGCGTTGCGGCCGGCGAAACCGCGCTCACCGCGCCGGCTCCGCCAGACGCGCCATCGCCGGAGCCGACTCGGTCTCCAGGCGAGCCGCATGCCCGTGATGGGGGATGACGCCGACGCGCAGGAAGCGCCACGTCACCTGCAGGAACCGGAAGCACATCAGATAGGAGCCGAGCGGAATGCACAGATAGATGATCCAGCTCGGCCATTCGAGCTCCTGCGAGACCTGATCGGCGTCGAGCTCATGGACATAGACGGCACCGAGCGTGCCGATGACGCCGGTGAACAGCGCCCCGCAAAGGAGCGCGAACACGATCACGGGTTTGCGAGACGAAGGAGCGAGCCGATTGACGAGGACATCGACGCCGACATGGATGCCGGTGCGGACGCCGAGCGCGGCACCGAACTTTGCCATCCACACGAACATGTAGGTGGCAAGCTCTTGCGCCCAGGAGAGGTTGACCGAGGTGAGCGTCAAATAGACCCATTCGGCCGGGCTGCTCAGCCAGGACGCGCCGTGCACCCTCGCCCAGTGGGCGAGGGCCGCCGAGTTGCTCGCTCCGTAGCGATGCACGACCGCCACGAAGGTGATGCAGGTCGCAGCGGCGATCAGAGTGACGATGATCCACTCTTCGAGCCGATCGAGGATACGGTCGAGCACTCTTTCTCCCCTCGGCCCCGAGCTCGGGCTGCTTCTTGGTTACGTGGCTCGATGTCGGCTGCCCCCGAGGCGACCGACATCCGCATCGTCTTGTCCGGTCAGGGCGCTCAGAGCGACGGCGTGAAGCCGGAGGCCTTGTAGATCTGCTCGATGAAATCCTTGCCGAAACGGCTCTGCATTTCGGTATGCACCGGCATCAGCTTGGCGACCCAGGCCTGCTTCTCCTCTGGCGTGAGCACATGGACCTGGACCTTGCCGGAGGCCTTGATCTTCTCCAGCGCGTCGGCGTTGTCCTTGGCGGCCGTCTCGTCGAAGTAGTCGGTCGATTCCTTCACCGCCCGCATCAGAGGGGCACGCACGTCTTCGGGCAGGCCGTCCCAGAACTTCTTGTTGGTGACGAGGGCGTAGGTGAGCCGCCCATGATAGGACACCGTCAGATATTTCTGCACCTCGTAGAACCTCTGCGTCAGGATGTTGGAGGGCACATTGTCCTCGCCATCGACGACACCGGTCTGCAGGGCCTGATAGACCTCGGAAAAAGCCATGATCTGCGGGATGGCGCCGAGCTCGCGCGCCACGGCATCGAGCACCTTCGAGCCTTGGATGCGCATCTTCATACCCTTGAAGTCGTCGGGCATGATGAGCGGCTTGTTGGACGTGTAGACATGCGTGCCGTTGTCCCAATAGGCGAGCGGCAGGACACCCTTGGCTTCGAGCTTCTTGTTGAGCTCCGCCATCAAGGGGCTCGCGTACATCTGGCGAGCGCGCGCATCGTCGCTCATGAGGAAGGGAAGGTCGAAGATGTCGAACTCCTTGACCCCGAGCGGCCCGAACTTCGAGATCGAGGGTGCAAGGATCTGCACCGCACCGAGCTGCAGCGCCTCCAGCTCCTCCTTGTCCTTATAGAGCGAGGAGTTGTGGTAGACCTCCACCTTCACCTTGCCGTTCGTGTATTTCTCGGCGAGCTCCTTGAACAAAATCGCCGCCTTGCCCTTGGGCGCGTCCGACGAGGCGACGTGGCTGAACTTGATGATGATCGGCTGTTGGGCCATGACGGCCCCAGGAAACGCGATACCTGCAAGCGCGAAGGTCGCGAGCACGAAGGCCGCAGACATGCAGGCCGAAGCCGAAAGCCCGAGGAGCCATTTGCGCATCGACGTTCCCTCCCAAGGTCTGGACGCTGGAGTGCATTTCTCCAAGCTTTCTAGCCGCTTGAATACCACCTGCGGCGTCGATCCGTCCAGGCTACGATAGTCGAAACGGGGCCTTCGGTCCGGCAATGGCGTGAGGACAAAAGGAACATGGCCGCAACCATCATCGACTCGAGCATCTTCGGCGACATATTCAGCACCGCCCGGATGCGCGCCGTCTTCTCCGACGAGCAACGCGTGCAGTTCTACTTGGACATCGAAGCCGCCCTGGCGCGCGTGCAAGCCCGCTTGGGCGTCATCCCTCATGAGGCAGCGGACGAGATTTGCCGGCATTGTCGCGTCGACGAGATCGACATGGCAAAGCTCAAGTTGCAGACGCAACGGATCGGCTATCCGGTGCTGGGGGTCGTGCAGCAGCTTGTTTCGCTATCCGGTCGGGGACTCGGCGAATGGTGCCATTGGGGGGCGACCACTCAAGATGTCACTGATACCGCAACGGTGATGCAGATCCGCGCCGGGCTCGATCTCGTCGACCAGGACCTGAAGGCGATCGCCGGCTCGCTCGCCGATCTCGCCCGCCGCTATCGGGACACGCCGATGGCGGCGCGCAGCAATCTGCAGCACGCGGTTCCGATCACCTTCGGCTACAAGGCCGCGGTCTTGCTGGCCGGCTTCCAGCGCCATCTCGCGCGGCTGAAGGAGCTGAGGCCGCGCGTGCTGGTCGGCGAGTTCGGCGGCGCAGCCGGCAATCTGTCCTCGTTGGGCGGCGCCGGGCTCGATGTGCAAGCGGGGTTGATGACCGAGCTCGGCCTCGGCCAGCCGGAGATCGCCTGGCATACGATGCGCGACCGGATCGCGGAGGTCGGTTGCTTCCTCGGCCTCGTTTGCGGCACACTCGGCAAGATCTCGACCGACGTGAAGCTGATGATGCAGACGGAGGTCGAAGAGGTCTACGAGCCCTTTGCCGAGGGCCGCGGCTCGTCGAGCACCATGCCGCAGAAGCGCAACCCGATTTCGTGCGTCTACATCCATGCCTGCGTATCGATGGTGCGCCAGCACGTGCCGGCCTTGCTGGACGCGATGGTGGAAGACCATGAACGCTCGACGGGGCCGTGGGAGATCGAGTGGATCGCACTGCCGGAGATATTCTGCCTGTCGGCCGGCGCCCTGGCGCAAACGCGCTTCCTCATCGGAGGTCTGCAGGTCGATCCCGAGCGCATGCGCAAGAACCTCGATGCGACAGGCGGGCTGATCATGTCGGAGGCCGTGATGATGGGGCTCGGCCCGAGCCTCGGCCGCCAGCGCGCCCATGACCTCGTCTATGATATCTGCCGCGCGGCGATCGCGACCGGGCGGCCCTTTCTCCACCTGCTCGCCGAGCACCCGGAAATCGCGCCGCATATGGATCGAGCGGCCTTGGCGCGCCTGATCGACCCGGCGAATTATCTCGGCCTGTGCGGCGAGATGGTCGATCGCGTCTTGGCCGCCAACAGCCCAGTGGGCGCGCGCTAGAGCGTGATCACTTCAAACGGAATCGCTGTGGCGCTGTGGCGATCTAACCTTTGTTTGAGCATGATCTTTTCGGAAAACCGGTTTCCACTTTTCCGGATCATGCTCTAACGGCCACCCGAAAGGAACGGGGTTCGCGCATCCTCTTCGACCTTGTCCAAGTCTCGCCAATCCGTTTCGGTGAAGCCGCCGACGCCGGGACATCCGGCCGCGTCGGACATTCCTTGTCTCAGCTTGGCGGCAACGGTCGCGGTCTGCGTCGGTGTATCCGTCAATCGGTCGTTGTTGAGCAGTCCGCGCGCCACATAGGGCGCCGAATCCTTCCGGCAGGCCAAAGCGGCAAGGAAGTCCGCAAGCTCCCTCTGGCGCAGCTCTTCCGGCAGCGGTGGCGCGCCAGTCTGCCAATGCCGAGCATCGGTCGGGTCGTTCGGTTCCTTCGCTTCAGGATCGAGCGCCGACAAGCGCTCGTTCGCCTTGTCACGAAAATTTCCTGCCGGGATATCCTTGAGGACGTCCTCGCGCCACACGAGGAACGATTGCCTGTTCTCCTTGAGCCTCGTGTCCGCATCGTATCCCTCGAAGTCCACGGGATCGCTTGCAGGTGTGCCCCGGGCGCGCCAGAGGCTGGCGCCTGCGAGCGACGCGCCCTGCAATTGCGCACCGGAAAGGATGGCGCCTTGCAGCTTGGCCGCACCGAGGCTCGCGCCTTGCAGCTCCGCATCGCTGAGGTTCGCGCCCTGTAGCTGCGCCCCGTTGAGACCGGCGCCTTGCAGGGCCGCATTCTCGAGAACCACGCCCTGCAGCTGCGCCCCGGAGAGGTTCGCGGCCGTCAGTTGCGCCTCGGCCAGGTCCGCGCCTTGCAGCCGCGCCCCCTTGAGATCCGCGCCTTGCAGCTGCGCTTGCCTGAGATCGGCGCCTTGCAGCATCGCTTGGATGAAATGCGCACCTTGCAGCATGGTGTGGGCGCTGCATGCGCCGCTTGTGCTCGGAGCGCAGCCGAACTGCGCGCTCTCGAGCTTCGCGTATCTGAGCCATGCATCGTCGAGCAGCGCGCCGGTGAAGTCGGCCTTGCGCAGATCGGCCCTGTTGAACACCGCCCGTGTCAGGTCCCGCCTTCTGAACGAATGACTGACCTCGATCTTGTCGAGCTTGTCGGGTTCATCGACGAAGCTCTGACCAGTGAGCACGAGGCGGTTCGAGAACCAACCGCTGGGTTGTCCGGTGACCTCGTCGGGCCGGCCTCCGAAGATAAGCTGGTGCAGCGATGTCCAGGAGGGGTCCGAACCCCACCGACTGGCCGGCCAAGCCGTCGGAATGAAGCGAAACTCGGGTAGGAGACGATCCACTGCCTCGCCCGGATAGGTCGCGATGCCGATGCTGAAGAGGTAGACGCAAATCGTCAGCGCCGCGCCGACGCCTATCCAATATCTCGCCGGTACCCATGAAATAATGGCGCCGTTGTCGCCCCGGATGCGATTCCAGAAGTACCAGATCAAATTGCCGTCGATGAGCACGATGATGCGTTGCCACCAGACGATCGGCTCGCTGTGATAGGGCAGGAAGGTCAGCTGCGCCAGGAGCAGCACGAGCATGGGCGCGCCCACGAGCGTGAGCCAGGAGACGAGTCTCAGGAAAAAGCCGCTGAAGCCCTGCCGCTGATCCTGCGGCCCGGCCAGGAACTGCAGCACCAGGAAGGGGATCCAGCCGTTGCCGCATGCCCTGGCGGTCCGCGGCCACAGGGGCCGCCTGCTTGAGCGCCAAGTCGTAATATTTCGCCTTTTTCGCCAGCGTGAGCAGCTGCATAAAGATATAGAAATGGAAGACCAAGAGAACGGTCGGGGCCACAACGAAGAAAGCGGTGAGCGGCAATTCGACGTTCAAGAGCGGCATCTGGATCGGCTTTTCGAGGAACAGATCGCGATGCGTGACCGATCCGATGGCGATCGCCAGATAGATCTGGAAGGTGACGAAGGCCGTCCAGAGAACGGAAGCCCCGCCGGCCGCGTCGTTGAGTGAGTTTTGAAGCTCGCCTACGTCCTTGGGATCCATCCCCCGCGCCCCCGCTCGGTCGGCCCGGCAAACCTCAGGTTAACCCGATCGGCATCCCTCGTCGAGCTTTGGCTGCCCGCCACCTTGCGAGCGGAGCCGAATGGCGGCAGGATGACGCCGTGTTCGGTCGCAATCTCCAGATGCTCGGCTGATGGTCTTTGCCGGAGAGGCAGAGGCCAGCGTTCGCGCCGAAGGCGCGCGGGACGAGACCGCGACGGGCGACCCTGGCGCGTTCGGGCGCCTGGCCCGGCTGGTCGCTCAAGCAGCAACGCTCATCGGGTCGCTGTTACTGACCTTCCTCGGTCTCACCGCCGTGACCTTCGTCATCGGCCGCTTCATTCCGGTCGATCCGGTGCTCGCCGTGGTCGGGGACCGCGCCACCCGCGAAGTCTATGAGAAGGCCAAGATCGCCATGGGGCTCGACCGCTCGATCCCCGAGCAATACGTCATCTATCTCAAGAAGGTGCTGACGGGCGATCTCGGCAATTCGGTGATCACCTCGCATCCGGTGCTGGCCGACCTCATGCACTTCTTCCCGGCGACCTTCGAGCTCGCCACGATCGCCACCATCATCGGCGTCGCCATCGGCGTGCCGGCGGGCGTCCTGGCCGCCGCCAGGCAGGGGCGCGGCCTCGACCATGTGGTGCGCCTCGTCGGCCTGTTCGGCTACTCGATGCCGGTCTTCTGGCTGGGCCTCGTCGGCCTCTTCCTGTTCTACGGCAAGCTCGGCTGGGTGCTGGGGCCCGGCCGGATCGACGTGTTCTACGAGGACGTGCTCACCCCGCGTACCGGCGTCATCCTGATCGATGCCGCGTTCGCCGGCGAATGGGACATCTTCCGCAACGCGCTCGGCCATCTGATCTTGCCCGCGAGCCTGCTCGGCTATCTGTCGCTCGCCTATATCGCGCGCATGACGCGCTCATTCATGATCGATCAGCTGCGCCAGGAATATGTGACGGCAGCCCTCATCAAGGGACGCTCTTTTCAAGGCGCGGTGTGGCGGCACGCTTTTCCCAATATCATGGTGCCGCTCATTACTGTCATCGGCCTCAGCTACGCCTCGCTGCTCGAAGGGGCGGTGCTCACCGAGACGGTGTTCGCCTGGCCGGGGCTCGGCCTCTATATCACGCGCTCGTTGTTCAATGCGGACATGAACGCCGTGCTCGGCGGCACGCTCGTCGTCGGCGCCGTGTTCATCGGCATCAACCTGTTCTGCGACTTCCTCTACAAGCTCGCCGATCCCAGGCTGCGCGAGGCCTGACCCTGATGAGCGATGGCGCAATGGTGGGGCTTTCGCTCAAGGCTTGGCTCGGCGCCGAGGATCCCGCCTCGCGCTTCCAGGCCTTATGCGGCAGCTTCTATCGCGCCAGCGGCGCGATCATCGGCAATCCGCTGGCGCTGCTCGGCCTCTTGATCGTGATCGCCCTCATCGCGGTGGCGTTCGCCGCGCCCTTGCTGACGCATGGCCTCTCCCCGATCGCGCAAGACCTCGCCGGCAGGCTGGCTCCGCCGAACGCCGCCCACTGGTTCGGCACCGACGAGCTCGGCAGGGACATTTTCGCCCGCACCGTCTACGGCGCCCGCGTGACGCTCGTCATCGTCCTCCTGGTCGCGGCGGTGGTGGCGCCGATCGGCCTCGCGGTCGGCACGACCGCGGGCTATCTCGGCTCCGCGGTCGACATGGTGCTGATGCGGATCACCGATATCTTTCTCGCCTTTCCGCGCCTGGTGCTGGCGCTCGCCTTCGCGGCGGCCTTGGGGCCCGGCATCGAGAACGCCGTCATCGCCATCTCGCTCACCGCCTGGCCGCCCTATGCGCGCCTGGCGCGTGCCGAGACCATCACCATCGCCAAGAGCGACTATATCGCGGCGATCGTACTGCAGGGCGCCTCGACGCTGCGCATCCTCACGCGCCATGTCGTGCCCTTGTGCCTGTCCTCGGTGATCGTGCGCCTCACCCTCGACATGGCAGGCATCATCCTGACGGCGGCGGGCCTCGGTTTCCTCGGCCTCGGCGCCCAGCCGCCGACGCCCGAATGGGGCGCCATGGTCTCCTCGGGCAGGGAAGTCATCCTCGATCAGTGGTGGGTGGCGACGGTCCCGGGCTTTGCCATCTTCGTCGTCAGCCTCGGCTTCAACCTTCTCGGCGACGGCCTGCGCGACGTGTTCGACCCGAGAAGTCGATGAGATCTGCAGCCGATGAGGCCATGAGCCCATGAGCGAAGCGCCCCTCCTCGAGGTCGAGGGTCTCGACGTCGTCTTCGAGGGCGCAAGAGCGCCCTTCCAGGCGGTGCGCGACGTGTCCTTCGGACTGCGGTGCGAGCGGCTCGGCATCGTCGGCGAATCGGGCTCCGGCAAGTCGACGACCGGGCGCGCCATCCTCGGCCTCTTGCCGCCGAGCGCGAGAGTGCGAGCCAAGCGCCTCGCCTTCGAGGGCAGGGAACTCCTGCACCTGCCGGCCGGCGCCTGGCGCGAGCTGCGCGGCAGACGCATCTCCATGATCATGCAGGACCCCAAATTCTCGCTCAACCCGGTCATCAAGGTGGGCGAGCAGATCGCCGAGACGCTTCGCCTGCACGCCGCCGTCTCAGGCGCCGAGGCGAGGCGCCGGGCGCTGGCGATGCTCGAAGCGGTGCGCATCCGCGACCCGGAACGTGTCTTCCATCTCCATCCGCATCAGCTCTCGGGCGGCATGGGGCAGCGCGTCATGATCGCCGCCATGCTGATCGCCGAGCCCGATCTGCTGATCGCCGACGAGCCGACCTCGGCCCTCGACGTGACCGTGCAGAACGAGGTGCTGCGCATCCTCGACGATCTGGTTTCGGCCCGCGGCATGGCTCTCATCTTCATCAGCCACAACCTCACGGTGATCGCGAGCTTCTGCGACCGCGTGCTTGTCATGTACAGGGGGAGGATCGTCGAGGAGCTCGCGGCGCGCGACCTCGGCCGCGCGAAGCACCCCTATACGCAGGCGCTGATCGCCGCGGCGCCCGATCTCGACCGGCCGCGCGCCGAGCTCGCCGTCGTTCCGCGCGACCCGGCCTGGGCGACGTGACCATGGGCGCCGGCGATGCGACGGTCGCGGTCGAGGCGCTCGGCGTCGCCTTCCGGCAGGGGCGCCGCACCATCATGGCGGTGAACGAGGTCTCCTTCGCGGTCAGGCCCGGCGAGACCTTCGGTCTCGTCGGGGAATCAGGATCGGGCAAATCGACCGTGCTGCGCGCCATCGCCGGCCTGTTGCCGTTGGCGCAGGGGACGATCCGCATCGCCGGCCGCGCGGCCGGGAGGCGGCGCACGAAGGCGGAACGGCGGCTGATGCAGCTCGTCTTCCAGGACCCCTACTCGTCGCTGCATCCGCGTCAGACGGTCGACCGCATCCTGACCGAGCCGCTCGCCATCCACGGCCTGGGCGAGGCCGGCAGGCGGATCGAGGAAGCGCTGGCCGAGGTCGGCCTCGACCGGCATCACCGCTTCCGCTATCCGCACCAGCTCTCCGGCGGTCAGCGCCAGCGCGTGGCGATCGCTCGCGCCCTCATCCTGTCGCCGCGCATCCTGCTCCTCGACGAGCCCACCTCGTCGCTCGATGTCTCGATCCAGGCAGAGATCCTCAACCTGCTCGCCAAGCTCCGTCGCAGCCACGGCCTCACCAGCATCCTCGTCAGCCACGCTCTCGCGGTCGTGGCGCATCTGTGCCAGCGCGTGGCCGTCATGCAGAATGGCTGCCTCGTCGAGACGCTCGCCGTCGAGGATCTGCGGCGCGGGGCGACGCGCGAGGCCTATACGAGCGAGTTGATCCAGGCGAGCCGCGGCTATCGACGCGCCACCTCTCACATCGCGGGAGAGATGAGCGGTGCCGCGCTCGACAGCCGGCACGCGCCCCTTTAATTCAGCGGATATGTATTCTCAGCCCTTCAAACCGAGCTCCGTCGCGCGCGCCCGCCTGGCCGGGGCGTTCTTCGCCCTGGCATGCCTCTTGTCGACCGAAGCATTGTCGAAGGAGCCAAGGGTTCTCGTCGAGACGCGGGAGTCGCTCTACAACAAGATCTATATCTATAAGGAGAACAACCTCGTCTTCATGACGTTTGGCCTGAACAAGGCTCTCTTCGTCGAAAGCGCGGCCAATACTGCCGACGAGCTCGAGCTTCCGGCGCCCTATACCCGCTTCATGACGACCGGTCTCGCCTATGCCCGCACTATCGGTTCAGTCCTCGAGATCGGCTCCGGCGGCGGCCGGACGGCGTGGTACCTGCATCGTTCGCTGCCCGACCTGCCAATCACCTCGGTGGAGATCGATCCCGTCGTCATCGAGCTCTCCCACAAATATTTCGGGATCAGGGACGAGGCGAATTTCAACCTTGCGAACGAGGACGGGCGGCAGTTCCTGTCGCATACGACACAGCGCTATGACGTGATCCTCCTCGATGCCTATCACGGGCCCTTCGTGCCTTTTCACCTTCTCACCAAGGAGTTCTACGGGCTCGTCAAGCAGCACCTGGCCGAAGGCGGCGTCATCCTGCAGAACCTCGACCCGTCGAGCGCGCTCTTCGACTCCGTGGTCAAGACGGTTCGGACCGCCTTCGCCCAGACCGATCTCTTCGTCGCCGACGAGAATGTCGTCCTCGCCGCCTATGACGGCGAGCCGAGATCGAAGGACGAGTTGACGGGGCTGGCCGATGCCCGCCAGCGCCAGTTCAAATTCCGCTACAGCCTTCCCGACCTCGTCAAGGAGAGGCGGCGCATCGAACGCTCTGACCCCGGCATCGATCCTGCGGCCAAAATCCTCACCGACGACTTCGCCCCGGTCGAGGCGCTGAAGGCGATCGAGAGACATAACCGGCAATGGCCATCCCTGTCTCCAGGACGATGAGGACGGTCGCCGTCTATCTCATCGTCTTCATCGTGGGCGGCGTGCTCATGGGCTTCGAGATGCTGGGCTCGCGCTTCCTCTATCCCTATTTCGGAGGCGGGATCGGCACCTGGGCCGCCCTGATCTCGACGGTCTTGTATGCGCTTGCGATCGGCTATTTCGCCGGAGGGGCGATCGTCGATCGTTACCCCTCCCCGATGGTCATCGCCATGTCGGTCGGCCTCGCGGCACTCTATCTTCTAGGCATACCGGCATGCGTGGACGGCGCCATGCAGGCCATACTGAGCTCCAATGGATACGGCGCCGGGGCGACGCTGCTTGCAGCCGGGGTCCTGCTGGCGCCGCCGATTTGCCTGCTCGGCATGCTGGCCCCCGCGGCGGTCAGGCTGCTGATAGCCGAGGCGCAGAGCGCCGGGCAAATCGCGGGAGCGGTTTACGGCGTGTCCGCGGTCGGCAATGTCGCCGGCACACTGTTCACGACCTTCGTGCTGATCCCGACGATCGGTTCACGGGCCATCACCTATTGGTTCGCCGCGACGCTCGCCCTTTGCGCCGGGCTCCTGCTTCTGCTTCGCAGAACGCAGGCGAGGCTCGCGGAGGGGAGGTGAGCAAGCGCGAACGCACGGGAGGCGCGCTTCCCGCGCAGCGCACGCCGAGGCGGGCGGCGAGACGCCGCCCCTCCCCCCAAGCCACCATCGCTTGCCTTCCGTGCGGAAACCGTTTGTGATGGCGAGCAAGCCCCTAAGGGAGGACGACATGCTCGCTCGACTGAGACTTCCCCTTGCCGCATTTCCATCCGTGAAAATCGCGCTTGCGGCCGGCGCGCTGGCGCTCGCGGCCCCGCTCGCCATGGCGGCGACCCCGCCCGACACGCTCGTCATAGCCCACAACATCGACGACATGATCACGCTCGATCCGGCCGAGGCCTATGAGTTCAGCGGGATCGAGGTCGTCTCGAATGTCTATGACCGGATCATGGTCTTCGAGCCCGACGATCTCACGAAGCTCGTGGGCGGGGCCGCCGAAAGCTGGTCGGCCAGCGCCGACGGGCGCACTTTCACCTTCAAGATGCGCGCGGGATTGAAATTCCATTCGGGCAATCCGGTGCGGGCCGAGGACGCGGCCTTCTCGCTCAGGCGGGTCATCAAGCTCGACAAGACGCCGGCCTTCCTGATCAGCCAGCTCGGCTGGACCAAGGACAATGTCGACAGCATGGTGAAGGCCGTCGACGACACGACGCTGCAATTCACGGTCAACGACGATTACTCGCCCTCCTTCATCCTGGCGCTGATGAACTCGGGCGTCGGCTCGGTCGTCGATGAGAAGACCGTAATGGCGCATGACGCCAATGGCGATTTCGGCAATGCCTGGCTGAAGACCAACTCCGCGGGCTCCGGCGCCTTCGTGCTGCGCTCCTGGAAGGCCAATGAGAGCGTCAATCTCGAGGCTTTCCCGGGCTTCCGCTCGGGCGCGCCCAAGATGAAGCGCGTCGTCATCCGCCATGTGCCGGAGCCGGCGGCGCAGCGCCTCCTCGTCGAGAAGGGCGACGCCGACGTCGCCTACGACCTCTCGCCCGACCAAGTGGCGGGGGTCGCGGGCAACAAGGACGTCACCATCATGAACGTCCCGCGCGCGGCGCTTCACTATCTCGCGCTCAACCTCAAGACCGAGGCCCTCGCCAAGCCCAAGGTGCGCGAGGCGATGCGCTATCTCGTCGACTATAAGGGGATGGCCGAGACCTTCCTGAAAGGTCAGGCCAAGGTCCATCAGGCCTTCTGGCCGTCGGGCTTCTGGGCCTCGCTCGACGACACGCCCTACAGCTTCGACCCGGCCAAGGCTAAGGCGCTTCTCGCGGAGGCCGGCTACCCGAACGGGCTCGAGCTCACGCTCGACGCCTCGAACTCGTCGCCGGGGGTCAACATCGCCCAATCGGTGCAGGCCACCATGGCGCAAGGCGGCGTCAAGCTGACCATCCTGTCGGCCGAGCAGAAGGCGGTGATCACCAAATACCGCGCCCGCCAGCACCAGATGCTGCTGATCTATTGGGGCCCGGACTATATGGACCCGCACACCAACGCGGATTCTTTTGCGCGCAACACCGACAATTCCGACAATCCGAAGACCAAGCCGCTCGCCTGGCGCAATTCCTGGTACATTCCGGAGATCTCCCAGATGACCGCGGCCGCGTTGCGCGAGCGCGACAGCGAGAAGCGCGCCGAGATGTACGAGGCCCTGCAGCGCAAGGTGATGCAGGAGGGGCCGTTCATCATCATGCTCCAGGATTCGAAGCAGGTCGCGCTGCGCAGCAATGTGAAGGGCCTCGTGATGGGCCCGACTTCGGACGTAGTCTTCTACAGGCTGGTGACGAAATAGGCCTGAATGAGATGGAGGGTGCGCGTCCCGCGCACCTTGATCAAGGCCGGGGGCACGGGCGGCGAGACGCCGCCCCTCCAAGCGACCTGCTTGTCGGGTGCCAAACATAACCGGCGATCGGGAGCCTGTCCGTGCCCTCCTTCGAGCCCAAGGATCGCGACTATCATGAGAAGGCGGCGTCGGTCCTGGAGCGTCAGGCGGTGATGCGCACATTGGGCGTCGCGATCATCCGCATCGTGCCAGGCGAGGTCGAGCTCACCATGCCTTATGCGGAGGCCTTCGCGCAGCAGAACGGCTTCCTGCATGCCGGCATCGTCACCACGGTGCTCGACACGGCCTGCGGCTGCGCCGCCTTCACGTTGATGCCGGCCGGCGCCAATGTGCTGACCGTCGAGTTCAAGACCAATCTGCTCGCGCCCGCCCGGGGCGAGCGCTTCGGCTTTCGCGCCCATGTGGTGAAGCCCGGCCGCACCATCACGGTCTGCGACGCCCAAGCCTTCGCGCTAAACAAGGGCGTCGAGCGGCTGATCGCCAGCATGACCGGCACTTTGATGGCAATCTTCGAGCGCGAGAGCGACAGACGCTGAGGATGCTGTTGCTGCTGGCGTGCCACTCTTCTTCGTTCCGCTCGCAGGTCATCGAAACTGATCATACGCTCTTTTCGAGCTGGGCCGTTAATCAACAGGAAGTGTTTGGACACTACTATGGCGGCACGTCACTCGCCGTTCGTGCGTGACCCCGAAGACCATTCAGGAATTCCGACGCGATCAGGCGCCAAATCAACGGCCTCGGGTAAATATCCGATCGTTCCCGATCGGATCCTGCTCCGGATGCTCCTCGACATCGGATCGTCGGATGGTCAAGCCAAAGTCCAAATCCCCAACCCTTGACGATACGGCGACGCTCGCCCGCGAGCTGAGCAAGCTGATTGCCGCCAACGAGAGGCTTCAGGGCGAGCTCGCCCGCCACCTGACTTCCAAGCGGGCTTGGGACGAAGAGCGCGCCCTGCTCAAGGCCATGATCAACCAGGTGCCGGATTATCTTTTCGTCAAGGATCGGGGCGGCCGTTACGTCCTTGCAAATACGGCCGTCGCGATGGATCTTGGCCGGTCGGATCCCGATGATCTGATCGGAAAATCGGATTTCGAGCTGCACTCTTTCGAGCTGGCTCAGCACTTCTTCACGGACGACCGGCAAGTGATGCAATCCGGGCAACCCAAGCTCGACATCGAAGAGTTCATGGTCGATGTCTCGGGAGCGAAGAAGTGGCTATCGACATCGAAGGTGCCGCTGCGCAACGAACGAAACGAAATCACCGGCCTGATCGGGGTCGCCCGCGACGTGACCAGGCGCAAGCAGGCGGAAGACCAGGTCAATTTCCTGGCTTTCCACGACATGCTGACCGGCTTGCCCAACCGCGTCTTGTTCGAGGATCGGCTCGATCAGGCCCTTGCGGGTCTGCGACGCGGGAGCAAGCGGGTCGCGCTGCTGTACGTGGATCTCGACCGCTTCAAGAACGTCAACGACACGCTCGGGCACTCGGCGGGCGATGAGCTGATCCGCCAGGTCGCCGCCCGGCTCACTGCCCTGGTGCGCGAAAGCGATACCGTGGCGCGGCTCGGAGGGGACGAGTTCGCCGTGATCCAGCAGGGTGTGGCCAATGGGCGCGACACGGAAACGCTCAGCAAGTGCATCCTTCAGGAAATCGGCAGGCCCTTCGATCTCTTCGGCAATCCGGCCTTCGTCGGCGCGAGCATAGGCATCGCCATATCCTCGGGCAGAGCGGCCGTCAGTCACGAGATGCTGAGGAGGGCGGATATTGCACTCTATCGGGCGAAATCGCTGGGACGGGGCTGCTTCCGGGTGTTCACCGAGGATATGGCGCATGCGGTGACGCAAAGACAGCGCATCGAGCAGGATTTGCGCAGTGCCTTGCAGACCGGAACGGAGCTGAGGCTCGTCTACCAGCCGGTCTTTGCCGCCAATGCCGAGACGGTCATGGGAGCCGAGTCGCTGCTGCGCTGGGACCACCCTATCCGCGGCACGCTGCTGCCGGAGCTCTTCGTCGAGATCGCGGAAGAGCGAGGACTGATCGAGAGCCTCGGCGAATGGGTGCTGCGCGAGGCCTGCCGTTTCGCAGCCGGGACAGGTCTGCCTTGGATCGCCGTCAACGTTTCGCCCACCCAGTATCGCAACAAGCGGTTCGCCGATCTGGTCACCGGCGTCCTCGACGAAATGCATCTCTCTGCGGAACGACTGCAGATCGAGATCACGGAAGACGCCCCGCTCGGCAACTCGGAAGCGAGCGAAGCCAATTTCAAGGCGCTGCAAGCCAACGGGATCAAGCTGACCCTCGATGGTTTCGGCACAGGCTACTCATCGATGCAGGAATTGCGTCGCTGCAACATCGGCAAGCTCAAGATCGACCGCTCCATCGTGCGACAGCTCGGAGCATCGCAAGATTGCGAGACCATCGTCCGGGCAGTCGCTGGCCTGGCCCGAGGTATGCAGATGAAACTGGCGGCCGAAGGCGTGGAGACCGTCGTGCAGCGCGACCTCATGGCGGCCATCGGATGCGACGAACTGCAAGGACCCCTCTTCTCGGAACCGATCGACGCAGAAGCCATCAAGGCCATTGCGCCGATGCCGGAGGCCGATATGGCGCCGTCGCTCGCCGAGTTGAAAGGCTGCGGCAAACGCGGATCGCATGAGGGACGCGACCGCGACGGGATTGCCGGTCCGGTGCGCCCCTTACGGTGAGGATTCTGCTCGCGCCGGAGGGCGCGATCGGGGGCAGTTCAGCATCTTCGACGTCTCGACCTCCGACGTTCAACACCTGTGGGAATGATGGACCGGGCCACGCCCCGAACCGACTTTCAGCCGGTCGCCGGCGGCGATGGCGTCGGTCAGATAGATCTTCGCCAGGCGCACCGACTCGCGCAGATCTTGGCCCCTTGCGAGGTGGGCAGCGATCGCCGATGAGAGAGTGCAGCCGGTTCCATGGGTGTTCCGGGTCGCGATCCGAGGCGCGGTGAAGCGAGCGACCCCCTCGTCGTCGACGAGCACATCGACGCTTTCCGGACCGCCGGCATGGCCCCCCTTGACGAGCGCCGCGCGGGCGCCAAGCTGCCGCAGCCGTTCTCCCTGACGCGCCATCGCCGTTTCGCCGGAGGCGACAGCCTCGCCGAGAAGCGCGGCCGCCTCCAGGAGATTGGGCGTGACGAGATCGGCGATCGGGAAAAGGAGGTTCCGCAGCGCCTCGACCGCATCCGCCGACAAGAGCCGCGCGCCCGAGGTCGCGATCATCACGGGATCGAGCACCACGTGGCGAGCCTGCCAGCGGCGCAGCCCGTCCGCGACTGCGACGACGGTCTCGGGCCTCGACAGCATGCCGATCTTGGTCGCGGCGACCGCCAGATCCGAATAGACGGCGTCGATCTGCAAGGTGACGAAGTCGGACGGCACGTCATGAATGCCGGTGACCATGCGCGTGTTCTGCGCGGTCACGGCCGTGATGACGCTCGCGCCGTAGACACCAAGCGCCGCGAATGTCTTGATATCCGCTTGAATACCGGCGCCTCCGCCGGAGTCGGAGCCGGCGACCGTCACTGCGATGGGCATCAGCCACTCTTCAAGGCGCGCGTCATCGCGGCCTTAAGGCTCGCCCAATAGCGGCCGCGCTCGAGCGATGCGCGGTAGCTCTCGACGATGCGGCCGGACAATTCATCCTTCGCACCCGTCTCGACGATGATGTCGCGGGCGGCAGAGCGCGCCGCCGCCATCACGTCGCTGGGGAAGAGGGATACGCGGACGCCCTGGCGAGCCAGCCCTTCGATGGCGTCCGCATTGCCCGTCTCGGCATCCGCGAGCCCCGCCGAATGCTCCGCCTGGCAGGCGCCCGCGATGATGTCGCGCAGATCGTCGGGCAACCCTTCATAGGCCGAGCGGGAGATCAGCGCCTCCGCCGCGCCATTCGGCTTGTTGAAGCCGGGCGCATAATAGAACTTGGCTTGGCGCTGCAGCTCGAGCGACACATCGTTCACCGGCGCCAAGAGTTCCGCCGCATCGATCGCGCCGCGCTCGAGCGCGGGCTCGAGATCGCCAGGCGCCAAGGTGACCGGAGTCGCGCCGAGCCGAGCATAGAGCTCGGCGCCGATGCCCTGCACGCGGATGCGCAAGCCCTTCACATCGGACAGACTCTTGATCTCGCCGCGAAACCAACCCCCCATCGACGGGCCGGTATTGCCGGCAAGGAAGGCCTTGACGCCGAAGGGGGCGTAGAGCTCGTCCCACAAGGCCTGGCCGCCGCTCACCGCGATCCAGGCTTGATGCTCGAGCGGATCGAGACCGAATGGCGCGGTGGTGAAGAAGATCGAGGCCGGCAGCTTGCCGATCCAGTAGAAGGAGGCGGTATGCGCCATCTCGGCGACGCCCGTCGAAACGGCGTTGAAGGTCGAGAGGGCCGGCACGATCTCTCCCGCAGCGAAGACCTCGACCTCGAGCCTGCCGCCGCTCATCTTGGTGATGCGCTCGGCGAGGCGGCGCGCCGAGACGCCGGGTCCTGCGAGATTGCGTGGCCAGGACGTCACCATTCGCCAGCGGCGCGGCGTCTGCGCGCTCGCGATCGCCGGGGCGGCGAGCGCTCCGGCACCGATGCCGGCGAGCAGGCGGCGGCGCGGGATGGATGCCCTGGTCACGACGCCTCCTTTCGAGCCCGAAGGCCGAGCGCGCCATCGACGATCCGCCGCAGCGCTCGAGTGGCCGCCAGCGGGTCCGGCCGGCCGAAGATCGCGCCGATGACGGCGATGCCGTCGGCCCCGGCCCCGATCACTTGCGCGGTATTCGCCTCGGTGATCCCGGCGATGGCGCCGACCGGGATGAGAGGCGCCTTGTCGTGCGCCAGCGCA
The DNA here is from genome assembly GCA_044445965.1 of Hyphomicrobiales bacterium. Classification (GTDB taxonomy): domain Bacteria; phylum Pseudomonadota; class Alphaproteobacteria; order Rhizobiales; family Beijerinckiaceae; genus GAS188. Next base: position 62,760 of record JBIOEJ010000004.1, on the reverse strand, counting down.
GCGAGCCGCGCCAGGCCGTCGAGGCCGATCGGCGGGTCGGCATTATCCTTGTTGCGGGTCGGGAACACGCCGCCGATGCAGCCATAATCGACCGGCTCGCCGGCCATCACGCCGATATGGTCCTCGTTGGCGAGGGTGCGGCCGATGATGGCGGACGGCCCCAGCATCGGGCGGGCATCCCGCGGCAAGATGTCGGTCTGGCCGAGATGCACACCTTGCGCGCCTGCGGCGAGCGCCACATCCACTCGGTCGTTGATCAAGAGGGGCACGCCGGAGCCCGCGAGCGCGGCGAGGATGGCGCGCGCGCGCTCGACCATCAAGCGGCCATCGGCAAGCTTGTCGCGATATTGGAGGAGCGTCGCCCCACCCTTCGCGGCGACGAGGGCGAGCGAAGCGAGATCGGCGTCCGGCGTCGCCGCCGGATCGAGAATGCCGTAGAGACGGATATCGACGGCCATCAGGCGCCGCCCTGCCAGGCAAAAGGCGCGACAGCGCGCGCTGGTAATGTCATCTCGTTCCCTCCGCCGGTATGACCCGGATCAGGTTCGACGGGTCGGCGCGAGCCTCTCAGCCCCGCCCGCACAGCGCGGACGGAACGCCCCGACGAGTATCCGCCAAACTTAAGGCACGCTGAGCCGCGCAGCAAGATGGGACAGCCGGTAACAGGCCCGTGGGACCTGATCCGGGGCTCGCCCGAGCCATCGCCAATCTTGGAGGTCTCCCCTATGCGAGCCGAGCACCCGGCTTCAGCCGTACCCCCCGCAGGAATTCCTCGCCGGAGACGGGGCCACGACCTGCGCGCTGTACAGTCAGCAGACGCAGGGCACCCGATCCGCAGGCGATCGTCGCCCGCTGATCGGTCAGGGTTCCGGGTTCCCCGCCCGCATCGACTGCGCTCGTGCGCAGAACCTTGATGCGCTCTTTGCCCTTGCCGAGATCGGCCTCGAAGAAGGCACCCGGAAAGGGCGCGAGCCCGCGCACCTGATCGTGCAGCTTCGCCGCGGGCTGACGCCAATCGAGGCGCGCCTCCTCATTGGCGATCTTGGCCGCATAGGTCACGCCCTCTTCCGGCTGCGGCGTGAAGACGAGCGAGCCGCGCGACAGCGCGGCGAGCGCCCGCACCATCAGATCGGCGCCGAGCCTCGCCATCAGGTCATGGAGCTCGCCAGCCGTTGTTTCCGCCCCGATCGGCACGCGCTCGACGAGCCCGACAGGCCCGGTATCGAGCCCCTCCTCCATGCGCATGATCGCGACGCCCGTCTCCCGGTCGCCGGCCATGACGGCCCGCTGGATCGGGGCGGCCCCGCGCCAGCGAGGCAAGAGCGAGGCATGCAGATTGAGGCAGCCGAGTGCCGACGCTTCGAGGATCGATTTCGGCAGGATGAGACCGTAGGCGACGACGACAGCCACATCCGCGCAATGGGCGCGGAAGACCTCTCCTGCTTCGTCATTGCGCAGCGTGCGTGGCGTCAGGACCGGGATGGCGAAGCGCCTCGCCGCCACCTCGACGGGCGAGGGCCGCTCCGCCATGCCGCGCCCGGCCGGGCGCGGCGCTCGCGCATAGGCGGCGACGACCTCATGACCTGCGCCGACGATGGCGGTGAGCGTCGGCACGGCAAATTCCGGCGTGCCCATGAAGACGATGCGCAATCGCTGACCCTCAGTTGATGATTGGACCGCATGATCTAATTTGCGGTGTCCGAGCCGTCACCTGAAACAACCGAGAGCCATTCCTCGATCGGCCGTCGAACATAGGTCGCCTCCCAATCGCGCAGCACCTGAAGCTGGCGGTCGAAGTAGCGGTCCGTGAGCCAACCCGAACCGAACCGTTCTGCCAGGCCGATTTGGAGGCCCATGAGCCAGACTTGCCGGATCGAAACGAATTCCGGAATGGCCACGACGTCTTCGCAGGCCAAAGCCTGCCGGCTCGAATAGCCCGATAGAAAGGAGCGGCCCATCCGGTCGATCCGAGACGGCTCGGCCCCGGTCAGCGCGAAAGCCCAAGGAAATATGGCGATGTCATAGGCACGGTAGCCCCAACCGCAACAGTCGAAGTCGTAGAAAGTGAAGCTTTCGTCCGAGAGATTGGCATTCCCGCCGTGGAAATCTCCATGGCAGAATCCGAGCGTAAGGCCGTCGGCAGCTTCAACGCGGCTGCGCAGCCTTTGGCCGACCTTGTCGAGGAAATCCCGGTCGGCGAGCCGATGCGACAACGCCGAGCTCACCAGCGAGAACGGCTCGTCGACCAGGGTCGTCAAATCGAACGCCGGCCGTTCGCGGGAGCCTTGGTAGCTGTCAGCGGCCTGGTGAATCGCCGCAGAGGCTCTGCCGTAGAGATAGGCCTGCCGCTCGGTGAAATCCTTATAGTCCACGACCGCACCGGGCGCGGCCGAAAACAGTACTGCATGCCGTTCCCCTTCCGGACAATCGAGCAGTGAGACCAGACTGCCGTCGCTTTGGGCGATCGGCCGGCAAACCGGAGCCTGCCGCCGCGCAAGATGGATAAGCATTTCCAACTCGGCTTCAATCTCGGCGCGCGATCTCCAGCCGAAGCGATAGACCCTCAGATAGAACGCGCCGTCCGAGGTGTCGATGCGGTAAGTGTCGTTTACGCCTCGGGCGTATAGATCGCAGCGAGGGATGCGCTCCAGGGAGTAGCTGCGCTGGACCAACCCGGCCAATGCCGACGCATCCGGAAGCGAGTCGCTGACGGGAAACATGTACGCCTAGAGCATGATCCCAAGAGTTGCAGGCTCTCTTGGATAAGATCATGCGCAAAAACAAAAAGATAGGTTGCGGCACCGAAAGAAACCCCGCAACCGAGCTCTATGCCAACGCCGTTTGGCCTTCCTCCGCATCCTTCTCCTCGGCCTTGCGCTTGGCGTCCTTCTTGAACTTCCGCATGACGCGGTCGCGCTTGAGCTTCGAGATGTGGTCGATGAAGAGCACCCCGTCGAGATGGTCGATCTCGTGCTGCAGGCAAGTCGCGAGCACGCCGTCGGCCGTCATCTCGCATTCGGCGCCTTGCGCATCGAGGAAGCGCACCGTCACCATCGCGGGGCGCTCGACTTCCTCGTAATATTCGGGGATCGACAGGCAGCCCTCCTCGTAAACGGAAAGCTCGGGCGACCACCAGACGATCTCCGGATTGACGAGGGTCAAGGGACGGCGTTCTTCGTCCTTCCTGGCGATATCGACGACGACGAGGCGGGCCGGCTCGCCGATCTGGATCGCCGCGAGCCCGATACCCGGGGCGGCATACATGGTCTCGAACATGTCGGAGGCGAGCGTCCGCATCTCGTCCGTGACCTTGTCGATGGGCGCGGAGACGAGCTTCAATCGCGGATCGGGGAGGATCAGGATGGGCCGAATGCTCATGAACGGGAGATAATCACAGCATGGCGCGGCGTCAAACGGTTGCAAGCGACGGGACATTGAGAGAACTCTTGTACGAGACGCCGGCCCCTGACCGGGACATCAGCCAGGTATGATGATGGCCGACACATTCCCCTCTCGCAGCATCACGATTCGTGTCGATCGTCCCTGGCGCGAGGTCTATGAGTTCCTGGCAATCCCAGGCAACTTCGCGCTATGGGCCTCCGGGCTCGGCCAGCCGTTAGCCCTGGAGGAAGGGAGCTGGACGGCGCGGACGCCGCTCGGCAAGGTGACAATCGCCTTTACGCCCAGGAACGAGCTCGGCATCGTCGATCACCAAGTCACATTGCCGAGCGGCGTCGTCATCCACGTGCCCATGCGGGTCGTTGCCAATGCCCAAGGGGCCGAGGTGCTGTTTACGCTCTTTCGAACGCCCGACATGACAGATGAGAAATTCGCCGAGGACGCCGCTTGGGTCGAGCGGGACTTGGCAGCGTTGAAGACGCTGCTCGAGGGCCGCAGAGGATCCGGCGCGGATCGAGATGAGCCTTGAGCCTGCGCCCGAATTGGTCCATCGATCTGTTGCAGGGACGCGTCGACCGCCCAGGAGAGCAGGGGAAGCGCCATGAACCTCGAAGAGGCCCGCAGGGAACCCCGCGAGGGCATGGATTACGACGTGGTAATCGTGGGCGCCGGGCCGGCAGGCCTTGCCGCCGCAATCAGGCTGAAGCAACTCGCGGCGGCGGGCTCGACCGAGGTATCGGTGGTGTTGGTCGAGAAGGGCGCCGAGGTCGGCGCCCATATCCTCTCGGGCGCAGTGATCGACCCGATCGGCATCGACCGCCTGCTGCCGCAATGGCGTTCCGAGGACACCCCGATCAAGACGGCGGTCACCGATGACCGCTTCTATTACCTGGGTGCAGCAGGCGGAATGCGGCTTCCCAATTTCCTGATGCCGCCCTTGATGAGCAATCACGGCAATTTCATCGTTTCGCTCGGCAATGTGTGCCGCTGGCTCGGCACGAAGGCGGAGGCGCTGGGCGTCGAGATCTATCCGGGCTTTGCGGCGACCGAGCTGCTCTACGGCGACAAGGGCGAGGTGATCGGCATCGCCACAGGCGACATGGGCATCGCCAAGGACGCGACGGCGAAATCAGGCTTCACGCGCGGCATGGAGTTGCGTGGCAAATATGTGCTGTTCGCCGAGGGGGCGCGCGGTTCGCTGACGAAGGAGCTCGTGGCGCGCTTCAAGCTCGATGACGGCCGCGACCCGCAGAAATACGGCATCGGCCTGAAGGAGCTGTGGCAGGTCGAGCCCCAGAAGCACAAGCCCGGTCTCGTGCAGCATTCCTTCGGCTGGCCCCTCGACAACCGCACCGGCGGCGGCTCCTTCCTCTATCATCTGGAGGATGGGCTCGTTTCCGTCGGCTTCGTCGTCCACCTCAACTACCGGAACCCGACGCTGTCGCCCTTCGACGAGTTCCAGCGCTTCAAGACGCATCCGATGATCCGCGATCTGTTCGAGGGCGCAAAACGCATCGGCTATGGTGCGCGCGCCATCACCGAGGGCGGCTGGCAGTCCGTGCCGAAGCTCGCTTTCCCGGGCGGAGCGCTGATCGGCTGCGCCGCAGGCTTCGTCAACGTGCCGCGCATCAAGGGTTCGCACAACGCCGTGCTCTCCGGCATGCTGGCGGCGGAGCATGTCTTCGCCGCGCTCGGCAGCGGACGCTTCCATGACGAGCTGTCCTCCTACGAGGAGGCGTGGCGCTCCTCCGATATCGGGCGCGACCTCAAGAAGGTGCGCAACGTCAAGCCGCTCTGGTCACGCTTCGGCACGATGCTGGGCGTGGCACTCGGCGGCGCCGATATGTGGCTGAACGACATCGCCGGCCTCACCTTGTTCGGCACCTTGCGGCACGGCAAGCCCGATCACGCGACGCTGAAGCCCATATCCGCGGTGACGCAGCTCACCTATCGCCGGCCGAACGGCAAGATAGCCTTCGATAAGCCGTCCTCGGTGTTCCTGTCGGGGACTAATCACGAGGAAGACCAGCCGCCGCATCTAGTGCTCGCCGACCCCTCGGTTCCGATCCGCGAGAACCTGCCGCGATATGGCGAGCCGGCGAGGCTCTATTGCCCGGCCGGCGTCTACGAGGTGGTCTATGCGGACGAAGCCACGCGGCGCGATCCGCGTTTCGTGATCAACGCGCAGAACTGCGTCCACTGCAAGACCTGCGACATCAAGGATCCAGCGCAGAACATCACCTGGGTGCCGCCCGAAGGAGGCGGCGGCCCGGCTTATTCCCAGATGTAGCTTCGAGCCGCGGCCGAATTGGCGGCGCGCCATAAACCCGCCCGAAAGCAGGCGCAGGGGCGATTGCTGCCCCCGCGAGCCTGTGCGCCGTCGTCAAGGCCAGCGATGAGGGCTTGCATCAACAAGGGTTCGTGTCGACAGGTCCTTGCGTCGACGGGTCTTGCAACATCAGGCCTTGCCGTGCGAGGGCAAGCGATGGCCCGAAATCTGCTTCGCGCTCCTTGGCGCGGCGGTGACGAGAAAGAAGCGTTTCATGGCTCATTGGCTCCGCAACTCCCGCAGCGCCGTCTTGCTGGCGGCAGGCCTCGTCGCATCAGCAGCCTTGGGCACTGCCCCTCCGATCGCGGCGCGCGGGCAGGCGGCGGCGGGCGGCGAGACGCTTTCCGGCGACTATCTCGCCGCCGCGATCGCGGGCGCCGACCACGACGCGCAATCGGCCTCGAAATATTATCGTAGGGCGCTGGCGCTGGACAGGAGCAATCCGGAACTGATCGAGCGCGCCTTTGCGGCAATGCTGGCGGCGGGAGAAGTCGAGGATTCTTTCTCCTTCGCGAGCAAGCTTCTCGGCAAGGGGCAGCAGAATACGCTGGCGCGCCTGACGCTCGCGGTCAAGGCGTTGAAGACTGGCGACTTCAGGCAGGCGCGAGACCTCCTGGCCAAGCTCGGCGGCGCCGAATCCAGCGATGTCACGGCACTTGCGCTGACCGCTTGGTCGGAGGCGGGTCAAGGCCATACCAAGAAGGCCCTGGCGGCTCTTCTGCGCCTCAAGGGGACGGAGTCCATCGGCGCCTACCGCGCCTATCATACCGCCTTGATCAACGATCTCGCCGGCAGCGTCGAGGAGGCGCGCAAGGCCTATAAGGAGGCCCAGGATCTGGAGCCGGGCTCGATGCGCCTTGTCGATTCTCGCGCCCGTTTCGAGGCGCGCCAGGGCGACATTGCCGAGGCCAAGCGCTTGTATGGCGACTTCGAACGCAGTGCGCCCCGCAATCCGCTCATCAAGCTGGGACTCGCCGAGATCGAGAAGGGAGCGGCGACGCCGCGCCTCATCTCCACCCCACAGCAAGGCGCGGCCGAAGCGCTGTTCGGCCTTGCCGCCACGAGCGGCCGGGACGGCGAGGACTTCGCGGCGATCTTATATCTGCGGCTCGCGCTCTATCTCGATCAGACGAACGCAGTCGCCGCCGTCACGCTCGGCGAGGTCTATGAGCGCGGCAAGAATTACGAGCAGGCGATCGCCGCTTATTCTCAGGTCCCCTCGACCTCGCCCTTGCGGCAATCGACCGATCTGCAAATCGGCCTCGATCTCGTGGCGCAGGAGAAATATGACGAGGCCATCGTCCATCTGCGCAAGATTATCGCCGGCCATCCCGACGACCTCGAGGCCTATGCGGCGCTCGGCGATGCGATGCGGGCAAGCAAGAGTTTCGCCGAAGCGGCGGAAGCCTACAGCAAGTCGATCGAGCTTTCAGGCCCGCCCACCAAGACGAGCTGGCTCCTCTATTACGACCGCGGCATCTGCCTCGAACGCGCCAAGCAATGGCCGAAGGCCGAGGCCGATCTGAAACTGGCGCTGGCGCTCTTCCCGGATCAGCCGCTGGTGCTCAACTATCTCGGCTATTCCTGGGTCGATCAGGGCATCAATATCGACGAGGCGTTCAAGATGCTGCGTCGTGCCGTCGATCTGCGTCCCAAGGACGGCTATATCGTCGACAGCCTGGGCTGGGCCTTCTACCGCATGGGCCGCTACGACGAAGCGGTGCGCACGCTCGAGAAGGCGATCGAGCTGAAGCCCAACGATGCGACCATCAACAACCATCTGGGCGATGCCTATTGGCATGTGGGGCGCAAGCTCGAAGCGACCTTCCAATGGGCGCATGCGCGAGACATGCAGCCCGAGCCCGAGGATCTGCCCGGCATCCTCAAGAAGATCGAGACCGGCATGCTCGAGGAGAAGCCGCAAGCGCCGCAAGCCACCGGAGAGCCCGTCAAGGCCGATGGCGGCTGAAGCTGCCCATCCGGCAGCCCTTGCGGGAGGGTGCGCGTCCCGCGCACCTTCATCGCGCGGGGACGGGCGGCGAGACGCCGCCCCTCCAGTGCCATGAGACCAAACTCGCCGAACTCGCCCCCGCCAAGATCAATCTGACGCTCTCCGTCAAGGGGAGGCGGGCCGACGGCTTTCACGATATCGCAAGCCTCGTCGTCTTCGCCTCTGTCGCGGACGAGCTGTCGCTCATGCCGGGCGGCGAGCTATCGCTTGCGGTCACCGGCCCATTCGCGCGGGCCGCCGGCCATCTGGAGGCCAATCTCGTGCTCAAGGCGGCGGGGGCACTGGCGCGTCGGCTGCCTTGGCTGAAGCAAGGCGCGTTTTCGCTCGACAAGCGCTTGCCGGTGGCGGCGGGGCTCGGCGGCGGCTCGGCCGACGCAGCGGCGGCCCTGCGACTGCTGGCAAGGGCGAACGGATTGCCGTTCGAGAGTGGCGCAGTCTTGCAGGTAGCGGAGGAGACCGGCTCGGATGTGCCCGTCTGTCTCTTGGGCGGTTGCCGGATGATGCGCGGACGCGGCGAGATCCTGGGCCCGAGGCTCGAGATGCCGCGCATTCCTGCGGTGCTCGTCAACCCGGCCATCAGGCTCGAGACGGCGCGCGTCTTCCAGACCCTCGGCAGGCGATCGGGAGACTTGCCATGCCGCGAATTCGAGCAGCCGGCGCAGGCGGCCACATGCGCAGAATGGCTCGCCGCCATCGCGCTCGGCGGCAACGATCTCGAAGCGCCGGCGATCCGCCTCGCGCCGGCGGTGCAGACGGCAAGGCGGCAACTGAGCGCCCGACCCGGCTGCAACCTGGCGCGCATGACCGGCTCGGGCGCCACAATGGTCGGCCTCTTCGAAGGGGCCGAGGCGGCACTGAGCGCGGCCGGCGCGATCGCCGAAGAGCATCCTGACTGGTGGGTGAGTGCGGTGACGCTGGCGGGGATTTGATTCTCACCCGCGCCGCGCGGCCTTCGCGCCGGCCGCGGCGATGGCGGCAATCAGGAGCGAGACAAAGGCGTTCCAGCCGGCAAGCGACAGGCCGAGGATGCGGATGGCGGCCTCGTCGCAGCGAACGGACGGGCCTGCTTCCAGGCTCTTCAGGAAATCGTCGGTGCTCGCCGGCGCCGCATATTGACCGGTGCAAGCGCTCGGCCCTGCCCAGAAGCCCCATTCGACGCCGGCATGGTAGACGCCGAGCCCTGCACTGACGAGGAACACCAAGGCGAGGAGCGCGAGCACCAAGGCGACGATGCCGCAGCGTCTCCCCGGCGCCGCCGCTGCGACGATGGCCAGGGCCGCCAGGGGCACGCCGACATAATAGGGCCAGCGCTGCAAGAGGCAGAGCTCGCAGGGCCGCAGGCCCCAGACGAGCTGCGAATACCAAGCGCCGCCGATGGCCAGCACAGCCAGCACCAAGCTGGCGATCGCGGCGCGCGGCGGCACGGTGACGGAGGGCGGCAAGGCCTTGGCGGCGATCATGGCATGCGTCTCAGAACAAATAGACGGAGGCGACCACGCCGCCCAGCAAAATGACGAGGGTGACGCTCACGATCACCGAAAGATGCCGATCGAGCGCGTGCCGGACCTTGTCGCCGAAACGGGTGAGCACCACGGCGAGCAGGAAGAAGCGCGCCCCGCGCGTCAACAGCGACAAGGCCATGAAGGCCGTGAAGTCATAGCCCGCAAACCCACTGACGATGGTGACGAGCTTGTAGGGGATCGGCGTGAAGCCCTTGATGACGATCACCCAGGCCCCGTATTGCGCATAGAGCTGGCGGAAATACTCCACCTTGTTTCCATAGCCGTAGAGATTGATCAGCCATTGACCGACCGTATCCCATAGGAAAGCGCCAATGACATAGCCGAGCGCGGCGCCGGCAACCGAGGCGATCGTGCAGACGAATGCGTAGAACAAGGCCCGGCTCGGCCTCGCGATCGACATCGGGATCAATAGGAAATCGGGCGGCAATGGCAAGAACGACGAATCGGCGAACGAGATCGCTCCCATCACCCATAGGGCGTGCGGCTTGTCGGCGAGCGACAAAGCCCATTCATAAAGCCGGCGGAGCATGGGGAAATAAGGGGCCGTTCCGGTTGGCGGGCGAGGTCGGCACAAATCGTGCGGCGACACGACGGCCGTTAGAGGCAATTTGCGGCGATTTTGCAAGGGCGGCCAAATGACCATGGCCGGGCAAGGGGCCCGGCCATCGTCACGATCTCATGAGAAATCAGGCGCTCTCGGAAGAAGCTGTGGCATGGCCTGCATCCAATATCCGGCGCCAGCAATGGTAGGGGCCGCAGCGCACCACCGGAGCCGGGCGCCAATAGCCGAAGCGAGGGCCGAAATAGCCGGGGTGCCAGCCGCAATAGGCAGGGCCGCAGCCGAACCGGACCTTCCGCAGCAGCGAACCCGCATCGGCATCGCTTGCCACGATGCCATCGAACGGCGCCGAGGTGGCGAACTCGGCCGCTCGCGATGCTGTCGAGCCGAAGGCGACGCCGGCGACGAGCGCGGCCGCTCCGACCATCTTCACGAAAGTGCCAGTCATGTCACGTCTCCTTGTTAGCACGCCGCCCTTCGGACGGTGCGAGGAGGAGGTTAGGCCCAGCACACGTAATGGAGGCTGAACCCAGGCGACAGAGCTTATTCAGCTACCTAACGATCAGGTAAGCAGCGTGTAATGGAGAAGGTCCTCGGACAATCTTCCTTCTTCGTCTCGGCCGGCCGATTCTTTGTCGACAACTGGCCAGGCGATGACGTGCCGAGGCCGGATCAGGCCCCGAGGCTTACAAGAGCACGACCTTGTTCGGCAATTCGTCAGGATTATCGGCGCTCGGAGGAAATTTGCCGGCGAGAAAGGTGCCGCTTGCTTCCACGGCCTCGATGAGGCCATCGGCAATGCGCCCTTGCCGGACTTGCTCGATCAAGCGCTGCACGACCGGCTTCCAGACCGCTTGGTCGATATGTTCCGCGATGCCGGCATCCGGCACCAGCTCCGCATGGCGTTCCGCGATCGCCACATAGATGAGCACGCCGGTGCGGCCCCGCGTCTGCGAAACGCGCCGCGCCAGGAACTGCTCCTGCGCCGCCTCATGGGCGCGGCCGCGCTTGATCCAGCCGGGCACGAGTTGGTAGCGATAGCGCCCAAAGGACAGGACGAGGGCGAGCACGGCGAACACGATGATCTCGATCTCGTAGAGGAGTCGCGCCGTGAGCGGGAAGATCGCCAAGAGGAGCATGGGCAAGGCCAAGGTGATCAGCGCGGCCCAGACGATGGGCACGAGGCGATAACCGCTCGCCGAACGGCCGATGACCACCACGATCTCGCCGGAAGTCTTCCTTTCGACTTCCGCGATCGCCGCCGCAATGCGGTCCTCATCGACCCTGTCGATCATCGCATACCCCTCACCAAACCTACCGAGGCACTAGCACCAGCCTCGATGGCACCGGAGTTTAGCGGCGATGAGCGCGCAAGGCGAGATGCGGGTGCCGATCGCCATGGCGGCGAGCTCGCCGGCCGCTGAAGACGATCGCTCTTGCCGACCGGTTGGTGCGGCATCCTCGAGGTCACGCGTCGAGCGCCATGCCGGTGAGGTCGATCGCCGGCTTACGCGCCGCGACGAGGTCGGCCGCAATGCGCGCCGATCCGGCCGACATGGTCCAGCCCATATGGCCATGGCCCACGTTGAACAGCATGTTGCGATGGCGCCCCCGTCCGAAGATCGGAGTGCCCTCGGGGGTCATGGGCCTCAGGCCCGCCCAATAGGAGGGCTTGTCGTAATTCGCCCCATCGGGAAAGAGCTTGCGCATCACCCCGAGCATGAAGCTGAAATCGGCAGGCCTGTGCGATTTGTCGTAGCCTGCGAATTCGGCGGTGGCCGTGGCGCGGATGCGATCCCCGAAGCGGGCATAAGCGACGAGATTATCCTCGTCGACCCCGCCGATGGTAGGAGGATTGTTGTGACCGTCGAGCGGCAAGGTCACGGAGTAGCCCTTGATCGGATAGATCGGCAAGGACACGCCGAGCTCCTTCGCGAGCAAGGGGCTGAAGACGCCAAGGCACATGATGAATTCGTCGGCGGCGACGACGCCCTTATTGGTCGCGACGCCGGTCACACGGTCGCCGGCGGTCTGAAAGCCGGTGATCTCCCTGCCGAACGCGAAGGTCACGCCGAGATGCTCGACGCAGTGGCGCGCGAGATCCTGCGTGAACAGGCGCGCATCGCCGCTGGCATCGCTCGGGCAAAAGACGGCGCCGGCGAATTGCTGCTTGACGGGCGCGAGCGCCGGATCGATGCGGGCCATCTCGTCGCGGTCGACGGGGCGCAGCTCCAGCCCTTCCTCGGCCAGTATCCGTGTATTGCCGGCGCCGCGCTCGAAGGATTGCGGGCTGCGATAGAGGTAGAGGAGCCCTCCCTCGAGCGCCTGGAACGCCACGCCGGTTTCCCGCACGATGCGCCGCAGCTCGCCCTGCGAATAGATGCACAGCCGAACCTTGCGCTTGGTGTTGCGGCGGGCGCGCTCGACCGTGCAATTCCTCAGGAATTTCAGCGTCCACGACCATAGAAGGGGGTCGAGGCTGGGCTTGAAGCGCAGAGCCTGGCTGCTATCGAACAGCGAGCGCCAGAGCACGCCCGGGGCGCGAGGCGAGGACCAGGTATAGGAGTGGCCCGGCGCGATCAGGCCGGCATTGGCGAAGCTCGTTTCCAGGGCGGGTTCGGCGAGGCGATCGATGACCGTCACCTCGTGCCCGTCCTTGGCGAGCTCGTAGGCGGTGGTGACGCCGATCACCCCCGCCCCCAATACCACGGCGCGCATCGGGAGAGCCGCCTCAGAGCGCCGCGATGACGCCGATCTCGACCTTGAACCGCGGCGCGGCGAGCTTGGCCTCCACCGTGGCGCGGGCCGGCGCATTACCCTTGGCGACCCAAGCGTCCCAGACCTTGTTCATCTCATCGAATGTCGAGATGTCCGAGAGCCAGATATAGGCGGTGAGAAGCTTGGTCTTGTCGGTGCCGGCCTTGGCGAGCGTCGCGTCGATCTGCTCCAGGATGGCCTTCGTCTGCTCGGCGACGCTCTTGGCCGCGGTCGCCTGAGCAACTTGACCCGCGAGATACACCGTATTGCCGTGAATGACGGCCTGGCTCATCCTCGGGCCGGCGTCGATCCTGCGAATGCTCATCTCTCATGCTCCACATAGGTTGCGGCCGGGACCATATGTCGGCACATTTGGAGCTACAAGAGGATGGCCCGCAGAAAGGCCGTTGTCACGGAGAGACGAGGATGGATCAGCTGACGCAGGCGAGAACGCGCATCGCCGACGATCAGGGCGGCTTGATCGTCGATCTCGAGAACATGGAATTCGCGACGGATGGCGGCATCGGCACCGAGGCGGCGCTCGGCCTCCTGGTGCTGGAGACGGATCAAACCATCGAGGACGAATTCCGCTTCCTGTTGCCGGAGACGGGTGTGGCGCTCTATGGCGCGAGGCTGCACAATGACGCGCGCATCACGCCCGAAACGCTTGCCCTGATGGAGGCGAGGGTCGAGCCGACGGTCCGGCTCTTGCCGGCGGCTGAGCTCGGCGCCATCGGCTTTGCCTGCACCTCGGGCGCCCTGGTGATCGGGGAGGAGAAGATCGCCGGGCGCATCCGCGAAGCCAGGCCCGGCGCGCGGGTAACGGATCCGGTCACGGCGGCGCGCGCCGCGCTCGGCGCCCTCGGCGCCCGGCGCATCGCGCTGCTGACGCCTTATGTGAGGCGCATCAATGAAAGCCTGCGGGCCGCCTTGCAGGCGCGCGGAATGGCGATCCCGGTGATGGGGTCGTTCAACCAGGAAGACGACAATGTGGTGGCGCGGGTCACGCCAGGCTCGCTGGCGGATGCCATCATTCGCGTTGGGCGATCGGATGCCTGCGACGCCGTATTCGTCTCCTGCACCAGCCTGCGGGTCGCCCGCATCGTCGAGACAGTCGAGGCCGAGCTCGGCAAGCCCGTGACCTCGAGCAACCATGCCTTGGCCTGGCACATGCTGCGCCTGGCGGGATATGCCAAGCCCTTGAGAGGCAGGGGCCGGTTGTTCCTAACCTAAAGTCGACCGCGCCTCGTCCCAGATGCGGCGAGCGAGATCGCCCGCCGGCGCGGCGCTCGCAAGCGAAGCGGACTGCCCGGCCCAGGCCTGCATGCGATGGATGTCGCCTGCCTTCTGCCCGGCTTCGCGCATCGCCGCGGTCAGGCCGCGCTGCACCGGGTAGGGCGCGGGGCGGGGCGCATCCGGTGCCGTCGCAGCAAGCGCATAATTCGTGGCGATGCTCCGGCCGGGCCGGCCGCTGAAGGCGCGGGTCACCATGGTGTCCTCCGGCCTGGAGGTCGCCAGCGCCCCGGCCCAAGCCGGATGCGTCCTGGCCTCGGGGCAGCGCAGGAAACCGGTGCCGATCTGCGCCGCGCTCGCGCCGAGAGCAAACGCTGCCGCGACGCCGCGGCCATCCGCAATGCCGCCCGTGGCGACGACAGGTATCCGCACCGCGTCGACCACCGCCGGCAACAGGGCGAACAGGCCGACAAGCTGCCGCTCGGCGCTGGCAGCGTCGAAAGCGCCGCGATGACCGCCGGCCTCCATGCCTTGGGCGACGATCACATCGGCGCCGGCGGCCTCTGCCGCCATGGCCTCTGCGACGGTCGAGACGGTGGCAAACCAGGCGATGCCGCGCGCCTTGAACCTCGTGACGAATTCCGGAGGATAAAGGCCCATGATCGAGGAGACGACGGAGGGGCCTGCGTCGAGGAGAGCCTCGCATTGGGCGCCGAAATCGACGAGCGTGGTGTCCGCGGCTTCGACAGGGACCTGCGGCCCCCAATCGGCCAGAAAGGCACGCAGCTCAGTCTCATGGGCGGAATCGCGCCTGGGCGCGGGATCGGGCATCCATAGGTTGATCTGGAAGGGGCCATTGGTCCCGGCCCGCACTTGCTTCGCCCAGTCGAGAATCTGGAGGGGCTGCATCAGAAGCGCGCCGCAGGAGCCCATGCCGCCCGCGCTCGCGACCGCGATCGACAGCGAGGCGGGGCAAGCTCCGGCCATCGGCGCGAGCAGGATGGGCAATCGCAGGTTGAAACGCGCGCAGAAGGCTTGGGCGCGGTCATGAATAACGGACATCTTGCATCACCTCCGAATCGACCGGCGGAGCCGGCGCTATGCCTCCGCGCCGTCCTCGTTTCGCGTGCGAAAATAGGCACTGATGGCAGCGCGCAACCGGGGCTTCCCGCCTGTGAGCTCGAGCAGCCCCTGTGCGTCCTTTCTCAGATCCGCGAGAGGATCGAACTGATTGTCGGCGAGGATGCGCCAGCGCGTGTCATAGCCGCGATCCTTCCGGCTGCCGTGCCAATAGTGAATCAGCGTGGTGTCGACGTAACCGATATCGCGGCGGACATATTTCTGGCATTTCTCCTGCCATTGCAGAAGCGTCGCCGCGTAGTTCGAGCCAGGCATGCGCGTCGATTGCTCATCCAGCTCGCCGATCAATCCGAGGGCCATGAAGTAATCGTTGGCTCCGAGAATGCTCCAATCGATGAGCCCGCCGACCGATTCGAGCTCCTCGCGCCTGGCCGCCCAAGCGTAGCCGGGCTGACCGAACGGCCTGGGGGCGGCGATGTCCGACGCGTTCGACGCCGTCTGGGCCGCCCGTCTTTCGTCGAGATAGCGATAGGCGAAGCCTTCATAGCATGCGAGCGGCTCGAACTTCGGCCCGAGATCGACGACATGCGAGAATGCTTGCACGAAGGCGTGCCGGAGCAGCTGCGCCAGCGTCGCCTCGGCCCAGTCGAGACGGACGAAGGACACGTCGGCATCGAGCCAGGCCACGTATCTCCAATCCTTCGGCAGCCGGCCGATGGCCATGTTCAAGAGGTTCTCCTTGTACCAGATCTCATGCCCGGAACGGACCTGGAAGTGACGCGGATTATCGCTCTGCGTGACCACGAAGTCGTGATCGCCCGTCGCCAACTCGATCGTGTAGAGGGTCGCGCCACTCTCCTCCATACGCCTGCGAAAATCCGCGTAGAGCTTGAAGCGCGATTGGTAACGGACCGGGTTCGAGATCGTGGTGACGACGTAAAGTTCGGACATGTGAGCCTCGGCGGAGAGGGCAGCTTAGCAACATCTATGGTCGCGCCGGCAACGTGGCGTTCGGAACCGTCGCGACGCTGCGTGATCCCGATCAAGCCGCCTCGACGATGCTTCCCTTGTCCAGCACCACGAGGCGATCCATGCCGGCAAGGGTCGAGATACGGTGCGCGATGGCGATCACCGTGCGCCCCTTCATCAGCTCGTCCAACTGGCCTTGAATTGCCGATTCCGTTTCGTTGTCGAGCGCCGAGGTCGCCTCATCGAGGACGAGAATCGGGGCATTCCTCAAGATCGCCCGGGCGATGGCGATGCGCTGACGTTGTCCGCCCGAGAGCTTCACGCCCCGATCGCCGATATGCGCGTCGAGGCCTTTGCGCCCTTGCCAATCCTCCAGTCCGTCGATGAATTCGAGCGCGCGGGCGCGCGAGGCGGCCTCCCTCACCTCCTCCTCGGTCGCATCCGGCCGGCCCAAGCGAATATTGTCGCGAATGGACCGGTTGAGCAGCGAGGTGTCCTGCGTCACCAAGGTGATCTGGCTGCGCAGGCTTTCCTGCGTGACGGCGGCGATGTCCTGCCCGTCGATGAGGATGCGCCCGCCATCAAGCTCGTAGAGGCGCAACAGCAAATGCGCCAGCGTGCTCTTGCCGGCGCCGGAGGCGCCCATCAAGCCGACACGCTCTCCGGCCGCAACCGAGAGCTTGACGCCCGTGAGCACCTCGCCCGATCCGCCATAGCCGAAACGCACGTTCTCGAACTCGATATGGCCCCGTGCGGCCCGCAGGGCCGGCGCGTCCGGCTTATCCGATACGGGAGGAGGGGCCGCGATCTGTCGCATGCCGTCCTCGACCGCGCCCATATTCTCGAACAGCGCGGTCGCTTGTTGAGCCACCCAGCCCGCGATATTCGCGATCTGCCAGGTCAAGGGTATCGTCATGGCGACGGCGCCGACCACGATCTGCCCTTTCGTCCAGAGCCATACAGCCAAGGCTCCGGCGCTCACGATCATCAGCCCGTTGAGGACAGCAAGCGTCAAACCGAATTTGGTCGTATAGCGAAGGTGATCCCGATAGCTGTCGGTATGCTCGTCGATCGCCACGCGAATGAAGTCGTTCTCGTTCTTGTGCTTCGAGAACAACTTCACAGCGACGATATTGGTGTAGCAATCGACGACCCGACCGGTGAGTGCGGAGCGAACCGCCGATACGTTGCGCGAGCGGACACGTATCCGGGGCACGAAATAGCGGAGCAGCAACACATAGCCGATGGCCCAACAGATGATCGGACCGGCGAGCCGAAGATCGTTGGAGGCCATGAGCAGAATGGCGCTGCCGCCATAAATGGCGATGTACCAAACCGCGTTGGCGGCCAAGATCAAGGTCTCGCGCAAGGAAGGCCCCGTCTGGACCACGCGGTTGGCGATGCCGCCGGCGAAATCGTTCTGGAAGAAGGCCCAGCTCTGGCGCACCACATGCCAATGGCTTTGCCAACGGATCAAATTCCCCAGGCCGGGAGCAAGCGTTTGATTGCTGATCATGTGTTGCATGAGCAGCGCCCCCGGCCGCGCCACCAGCACGACGAGCGCCATGCCGAGAAACTCCGGCCAGGACTGCGCCAGCAAGGAGGCCGGGCCGCGGGTCGAAACCAGCGTCACGATCCGGCCGATGAATGCCGGGATGGCCGCGTCCACCACCGCTACGCAAAAGCCCGCCGCAAAGGACCACGCGACGATGCCGCGAATTTGCCTGATGAAATACCAATAGAAGGCCAGGAGTCGCGGAGGCAGCGGCGCTTCGGGCGGAAGCGCTGTCGCCGCGATCAGGTTCTCGAAAAAGGAGAAGATGCGCATGGCGGACGAGCTAGCGCGGCAGAGAAGCGGCTCTCACGACATCGAGGATCTCGGCCGGCACCTCGACCTCCTCGGGGATGATGCAGAGCTTCAACCGATCCGCCAACGCGTCGACGCTCGGCAAAGACGTCAGGATCGCGAACGGCACCGCCAGGAGGAGGCCGAGCAGAAAAGGGCAAAACCAGGGAATTGCTCCTGCGTTCGTGGCGGCCAGATAGAAGAGCATCGCCAAGCCAAGCACGGTTTGCGGACACAATGCCGCAAATGCCGCTTTCCAGCTCAGCCGATTGCGGTCGCGCCGCTGCGCCTCCCAACCCGAACCGCGACCGAAGGCCATTGCGAACATGAAGCCGGTCGTCGCCACCATGGCGACCGGCACGAGCAAGAAGGCGAACACCACTTCGACGAAGCTGCCCAAGAGAAGACGCGCTCCACCGCCATAACCTGACGGGGATGTCAACAGCGCGTCGAGGACGCCGAGCAGCTTCGGCGCAAGGAACAGCACCATCCAGATCGCATAGAGGGCGATGGCGAGCGCTGTGGGGAAAGCCGTGCCGGAGGGCCAGGACGAAGCCATGAAGGCCGCCAGCGCCACGAACACAACCATCGCCGGCCAACTGAGGAACCTTTGGGCCACCACCGTGAGATGGAAGCGGTCGATCGCCGGCAATCCCGGCAGACGAGCGACCTTCAAATTCTTGAGGTTGCCTTGGAACCAGCGGTGGTTCCTCTTCAGGAAGTCGAGCAGGGTCGGAGGAACGCCCTCGTAGCTGCCGCTCTCCTCGGGCAGCACCCGCACCTCGTATCCGGCCCGATGCATCAGCGAGGCCTCGATCTGATCATGGGCGATGACGTGCCCGCCAAATGGGCCCTTGCCGGGCAGGTGAGGCAGTTCGCAATAAGCCATGAATGGCGCCAATCGGATCGTCGCATTGTGGCCCCAGAACTGACATCGGTCGTCCTGCCACCATGCCGCACCGGCGATCGCGCATCTGAGAGCGTGCCGGTGGCCGAATTCAAATATGCGGGCGAAAATGCTCGGGCTCAGCACGCCCACGACGAGGCTTTGCAGGATGCCCAGCCGCGGATTGTCCTGCATGAGGCGGATATGGCGCAGGATGGTCGCTCCCGTCATCAGACTATCCGCGTCGAGGAGCAGCAGGAACTCATAACCCTGCCCCCAGCGCACGCAGAATTCGCGCAGGTTGCCGGGCTTGAAACCGATATTCGAGGCGCGCCGGCGATAAAACACCCTGCCCTCTTCCGGTATTTCGGCGCACCAGGCCGCGAAAGCCCGCTCCTCGGCGGCCATGATCTCGGTGCGCGAACTGTCGCTGAGGACGAAATAATCGAAGAATTGACCAAAGCCGGTCCTGTCTAGGCTGGCCTTCACCGACCTGATCCGCGCGAAAACACCGGCAGGATCTTCGTTGCGCACGGTCATGACCACCGCCGTTCGCCTGACGATCGGTGCGCCGTCGTGGCCTTGCCCCGATGGCGGCCATGTCCCGGCCGAGCGACCGGCGAAGCCACGCCGCAAGACGAAGCCGAAAACCGAGTTCCAGAAGACCAGGACGACTGAGGTCATGTTGACGAGAAACGCCGCAACCATCAGCGCCTCGACCACGTCCGAACCCTTCACGCGAAGGATCGATATCAGCATTGCGCCCGGAAGGAGGATCGAGATCGCGGCGAGAGCGGCGAACAGGGTTCGCCGGGCAAAGGTTTGCGACTTGGCCGTACGCGACTTGGCCGGCACGACGAGCCGCGCGCCGACATCCTGATTCTCGATAGTCATTTTAGATGTTTTTGAAATATTCGCGAATATGCGTCTCGGCAATTGTACGCGGCGAGGATTGGGGGTTCTTCAGGTTATGCCAAAGCTATTTGACGTTCAAGCACGGGGCTGAGCTCACACCCCCTATTCGGCCTTGCGGCAACACTGCACGTAACGCGCGTTGGCCCAACCGGTCTCGCCCGTGCTGCGCACCCGAACATGCAGCCATTCGCCGGACCGGCCGAGCAGCGCCAATAGGGTGCCCGGCCCCATCTTGGTCGCCGACCAAGCGGATTGGAAGCTCGGGGCATAGCGCAGAGCCAGCCAGTTATTGCCGTTCGGATCGAGATCGGTGACGAAGTAGTAAAGCGTGTCGTCGCGCCGCGCCGGGACGGGCACGGCGCCGGCCGCGCGGCAACATGCGATGTATCGGCTATTCGCCCAACCGGTCTCCCCGCTCTGCAGGCGGACATGGTACCATTCGCCCACCCGCTCGGTGACCGCAAGGAGCGTGCCCGGCAGCAATTTGGTCTGGGACCAAGACGACTGGAAGCTCGGGCTATAGCGCAGCGCCAACCAGTTGTTGCCGTTCGGATCGAGGCCCGTGACGTAATAGAGGCCGCTGCTCGGCGGCGCGGCGACAGGCGCAGGCAGCATTTGCGCCGCGCCCGGCTGGCGGCAGCAGGCAAGGTACTTGCCGTTAGCCCAACCGGTCTCGCCGCTCTGCAACCGCACATGCATCCACTCCCCGTCACGCTCGAGCACCGTCAGCAGGGTCCCAGGGCCCATCCTGGTCGTGGACCAGGGCGCCTGGAAGCTCGGGCTCGAGCGGAGGGCCAACCAGTTGTTGCCGTTCGGGTCGAGGCCGGTCACGTAGTAGAACTGAGCTTCGCCAGGCTGCCCCGCCTGGGGCGTGGCCGCGGCCACCGCCGGGGCAGTGGCGGGAGTCGGCGAGGTCAGCAGCGCCAATTTGAATTTGGCGAAACTCGTGAAGGTGCCTTCGGGGTGGGCTTGCAGGAAGGCAGTCCAGGCCTCGACGGTGTCGGCGCGCTCGGCCTTGTCCAGATCCTGCGATGTGGTGTCGACCGGCTGGGGCGGGGGCGGCGAAGCCTTGCCCTGTGCCATCAGCTCGTCGCGCAACTTGCTGGCGCGCTCGGCATAATAGCCCTTCGGAAAGAAGGCCAACAACCGGTCGATCAGGCTGAGTATCGCGGCGTTGTCCTTGGCCTGCTCCACCGAGCTCCAGAGACCTTCCTCGGTCTTGCGCTCCCAAAGGAAGAGGATGTACTCCCGCCTCGGATGGGCCGGGAAGCGCTGCAATAATTTCTTATAGGCCTCTTCGGTATCTTCCTGCCTCGCATTGGCGAGCGCGATGTCGGGATCATCGATCGGCGCCGCCTCCAAGCCGGCGCTCACGATGGGCTTTGCGGGTTCGCCCGGCGCCTGACCCGCGAGGAAGAAGCGCCGGCCTCCCAGAAGCTGCTCATAGACGGCCGGAACCTGCTGGAAGCCCGCTTTCGCCTTGGCGAGCTGGGCGACGCGCTCGCGTACCGTGTCCCCCAAATCATGCAGGCTGAGGCCGGGTTTCTTCAATTCCTCGACGAAGATCCGGGTGAACACCGAATTGGGATTGTCATCGGCGCCCGGCAGCCGGTCGAGCGCTTCCTGCCCGGCGCTGGCAGCATAGATCGACAATACGCCATCCGCGGGCTCGACCCGCTCCAACCCCTTCGAGCCGCCGAGCGATCTGGTTTCCTGTTTCGGGAAGGGATTGCTGCGGCAGGCATCGATGACCACGATGGTCACTTGCGCATGGCGCTCGTGAATCCGCTCGATGATATAGGATTCCTCTAAGGAGCGAGCCTGGAGCAGTTTCTGGTCCCCGGCGCGCAAGGCCGGAATGTCGGCGGGGATCAGATAATTCGAGCCGTTGATGCCCACGCCGTGCCCCGAAAAATAGAAGAACACGATGTCTCCGGCCTGCACCGTCTCGACGAAGCTTTCGAACTCGCGCAGGAAATTGGCCTGGCTGACATCGTTCGTGAGCGCATCGACGGTGAAGCCGAGGCCGATCAGCGTGGCGGCGACGGTCTTTGCGTCCGTGACGGCGCGCTGCAATTGCGCTTCGGGCGGCAGGCTCGGATAGATGTCGATCCCGGCCACGAAGGCGAGGCGCCGTTCCGCTCGAGCAGGGGTTGCGGCGCCGAGCATGAGCGTCGCAAGCGCGATACACGCCCACATTCGCGACGAAGCCTGGAGCCGCATGCCAACCCCCGTCCAATCCTCTCCGAAACCTAGCCTTCGCCGTTCGCCCCAGCAAGCCGGCGCGGCGGTGAAGCTTTCGCGACAAACACAGCCGCGCCGATCCAGCGGAGTCGTCCTCGATCTCGGCACTCGCCCGGTTCGGCCTCGGCGCGATCTCAGCTTTTGGCAATTTGGCAGTCGCAGCCTTCCGACTTGAGAGATTTGCACAGGGCGCCGGCGTCGCCTGGCGAGAGCCCTTGAACGCGAACCCGATAATGGATCTTGCCGTCGACCTCGGCCCGGATGATCGAGGTGCGACGCGATTGCAGCGCCGTCGGACATTGCGCCTGGAGGCGCGCCACGGCGTCTTGCGCTTCCCTTTCGCTGAGCGGAGAGGCGAGCTGAACGGCGAATGTCCGGTCGGCCACGGCCGGTCCGGGTTGGGTCGCCCGCAGCGGCATAGGCGCATCGACCGGGCGGGCGCTGAACTTCTGCAAGGTGGGTGGCGTCGATCCGACCGGAGGCGCGGCCACATTCGGCGCGGCCGGCAGCGACGCAGGCGGAGCGTCTGCCGGCGCAGCTTGCGGGGAGGCCACCGTCTCGCCCGTGCGCGGGAAGCCCCCGACCTTGGCGAGCACGGCTTTCAGCGGGTCCGCGACCCAGGCGCGCGAAACGAAATCGTTATGAACCGCAGCGCCTGCCGAAAGAAACGTCACCACGCCGGGCGTCAATGCCGCAGGCATTCCGTCGCGGACCTGCACCTTGCGTTCGGTCAGGAAACGGGTAAGCGCCGCGTTCTCGCCGCGCGACGCCTGCGAATAGGCGCTGAAGAAGAAGGTGGAAGATGAATGGCGGGTGATCCACTGGGCGAATTTGTCGATCCCGTTGAAGAGCGCGTCGAGCAGCACGACGCCGCGCACGCGGCCCTCGGCACCGCCCAAGGAGAGTGAATAGCCGGCCGCAAGATCCCCACCGCTATAGGCTACCATCACGACCGGCATCGCGGCGAATACTCCCCGCGAGCCTTCATCGCCGTAGAGATTGGCAAGGTGGGTGGCGGCCTCGTCGAGGAACCGCTCGAAGGCTCGCGGCTGCCAGAAATGCCCGGCGCTCGAGTCGAGCGCGTCGACCGCGAATTGCGGCGCGACCAGCACCGCGTTCAGCCCGGATTGCGCGACCTGCCGCGGCACCTGCTGGCGGTTGCGGACATCGCGCTCGAGCGTCGCCAGATTACCGTGGAAATAGAAGACCATCACGGCGGGCCGGCGGATATCGAAGCCTTTGGGGATATAGAGCAAGGCTCGCCGGTCGCTATAGGTCGGCGTCTCAAAATAGACACCGCCGCGCGGCGACGTATGACCACGCCCCTCCACATCGAGGAAAGGCTTGCCCTCCTCGGGAATCTCGCCGTGGTAGGGAAACGGAGAGGCCTCGAAAGGCACCAGCGCCAGCTTCTCCGGCTCGCCCCGCGGAGCGGCATTCGCGAGCTTGGCGGCAGGCTCTCGGAGGAAGCCGGAGCTCATTGGCTGGGCCTTGGCCAGCGTCGCGCCCGCAATGGCCAAGCTCAGGCTCATGGCCCACATCGCGAGGGCCGCCGCAAATCCGCGCAGCGGAAGGCCTGGAATGGAATTCACGGGGTGCCTGCCCAATCGAATGGCTGCTCGACGCAACGCTACAAAAACCGCCTCGCAGGCACCAGCTCTAACGCACCCGCACGCCCTCAATATGGCAGGTGGCTGACCTTGTCGCCGCCATATGGAGACGGCTTCTTGATGAATTCCTCGAAATCCGCGGCCGAAAGCGGCTTGCTGAAATGGTAGCCTTGAACTTCATCGCAATTATTGTCGCGCAGGAAGGCGACCTGCTGGTCTGTTTCCACGCCCTCGGCGATGACCCTCAGATTGAGCTTCTGCCCGAGCGAGATCACCGCCGCGGCGATGGCCTTGTCATTTTCGTCATTGGGGAGATCGCGCACGAAGGATTTGTCGATCTTCAACCTGGCGACCGGAAAGCTCTTGAGCGCGCTCAGACTCGAATAGCCTGTGCCGAAATCGTCGATCGAGAGCTGAACCCCGAGCGCTTGCAATTCCTTCATCGTGGCAATGGCCTGATCGAAATCTTGCATGATCAGGCTCTCGGTGAGCTCCAATTCGAGATATTGGGCCTCGAGGCTGCTTTCCTCCAGCGCATGGGCGACACGGCTGACCCAGTTCTTTTCCCTGAACTGGCGCGCCGACACGTTCACGGAGACGGTGATGGGGGGCAGCCCTGCCTCCTGCCAGATCCTGTTCTGGCGGCAGGCGAGGTGCAACGCCCAATCGCCCATCGGCACGATCAATCCGGTTTCCTCCGCCGTCGGGATGAAGTTCGCCGGCGATATCAGGCCGAGCACAGGGTGCTTCCAGCGGATCAGAGCCTCCGCGGCGAAGATGCGTCCGGACCGCAGGTCGACCTGCGGCTGGTAGAGCAGCAGGAACTCCGAGCGGGCGATGGCGTTACGCAGTTCCTCCTGCAGCAGGAATTTTTCGTGGACCTTGGTGTTCAGCTCGGCCGTGTAGAACTGGAAATTGTCACGACCGACCTCCTTGGCGCGGGACATCGCGGCATCCGCATTGGCGAGCAAGACGTCGGCGTCCGCCCCGTCATTGGGATAGTTCGCAAGCCCCACGCTGCAGGTGATCTGAACATCGCGTCCATCGATCTGGATGGTCTCGGCGATGGCCGACCGGATTTTTTGCAAGGTCGCGCCGACCAGCTCCGCGCTCTTGGGTTGGTCGACGAGAAGGATCACGAATTCATCGCCGCCGAGGCGCACCACGGTGTCGGTGGCCCTGACGCAATCCACCATGCGCTTCGCGACGATTTTCAGGAGCTCGTCGCCGGCACTATGGCCCAGGCTGTCATTGATCAGCTTGAAGTTGTCCAGATCGATGAACACCAGCGTCACCCAGCGATCATAGCGCTGGGCGTGCAGCATGGCCTGGGTGAGACGGTCCTTGAACAGGCTGCGATTAGGCAGTCTCGTCAGCGCATCGTGGTTCGCCATGAAGTGGATGCGGTCTTCGGCCTGCTTGCGTTCGATCGCGATGCCGGCGATGCGGGTCGCGACCTCGAAGAGGCGCGTCTCGCCAGGCGTCGGCTCGCGCATTTCCGAGGAATACATCGCAAATGTGCCGAGCACCGCGCCCCGATGCGACAGGATGGGTGTCGACCAGCATGACCCATACCCGTATGGGGCGACCAGGTGCCGGTATTTGGCCCAGAGCGGATCGCTCGCAATATCGGCGACGATGACGGGTTTTCGCCGATAGACGGCGGTACCGCAGGAGCCGGCATCCGGGCCGATGCGGGTGCCTTCGATCGCCTTCCGATAGGGTTCCGGCAAGCTCGGGGCCGCGCCGTGCCGCAGATGCAGCCCTTCCTCGTCGAGCAGCAGGATGGAGGCGTGTATCCCTTTCACTTGGGATTCGATGAGGCGCATCAGGCGATCGAGCACCTCTTCGAGCGAGGCATTCATGGCGATCAGCTCGAGAACCAGCGCCTCTCCGGCGCGCAACTCGTCCAGCCGCTTGCGCTCGGTGATGTCACGGCCGATGCCGACCAGGCCGACGAACTCGTTGCGCGCATTGCGCAATCGCACCTTCGTCGTCGAAATCCATTTCCTGGCGCCCGAGATATCGACGATGAGCTGCTCCTCGTCGATCATCGGTTGTCCGGACTGGATGACCTTCTGCTCTTGGGCGAAGAATTTCCGAGCCTGCTCCGCCGGGTGGAGCTCGAAATCCGTCGCGCCGATCAGATCGCCGACGCTTGCCCGGCCATGATCGGTCGCAACCGCTTGGTTGGCGATGACGAAGCGGCTGTCTGCGTCCTTGACGTAGAGGTAGTCCGGCAGCCGGTCGATCAGGGCTTGGAGGGAGATGCGCTCTTCGGCCCGCTTTTCGACCAGCTCCAGAAGGGCCAGGACATCGTGCCGCAATTGCTCATCGGCGGCTTGCGGCTCGACAGGGCGCAGACTTGCGAATTGGTCCGCGTCATAGCGGTGTAACCGCAGCGCTTCCTCGACCAACGCTTCTCTCCGGCTGCCCCAGGGCCGATATCGGCCGCGCATGATCGCGCGGCCAAGCAGATTAGCCCGCCCGCCTTAACGGGTTGTTGAAAAAGCCGCTTCGACTTTGGCAATCGGGTGACTTCCGGCCTTGGAACGGCCGGGAGACCGCCAACATGTTGCATTTGCATGGTTTCCGGTGCCCGGCGCCCGGCCCCGTGGCGGCTCGCCGGCCGCCCAGCGGCCGCGTCCATGTTGCGGCGCACCTACTGTTATTAACAGATAAAATACAGTCGGAGCGGGGCTTTTTCGAGGACTAAGCGCCCCGCATTATGTTGCGGTGCAGCATAGCTGCGGCAATTCTTCCGCATCAGCCGACGCTGCGCTTCAGGTGCCGGCGGACCGAAGGAGAAGGCGCCTCTCGCTCGAGACGTATCCGCGCTTCCGCCAAAGGCAGCGCAAATCCACGGCCGCAACGCGGCTTCGATCAATGGCTATGGCGCAAGGCGGCAGACGGCTTCATGACGCAATCCCTCATTTTTTTGCTACACTAGAACGAAATAGGAACTTTGCAAGTGCGATGTGGGGACGTAATCGATGAGCCGACGATGGCCGCGAAGGCGGCGACGTATGCAAAATGGCTGGGCTGAGCCATATTCCCGTTCGGGCCCGCACTCACACCACCGGAGATGCTCGAATGAGGCGGCGGGACTTGATGGCTCTCATGGGCGGCGTAGCCATGTGGCCACTCGCCGCGCGCGCGCAGCAGGCCGGCAATGTCCATCGGATCGGGTATTTGAGTCTGGGCTCCCCTGCGGCGGAGGCCACTCGCTTCGACGCCTTTCGGGCCGGGCTTGCCGCGCTCGGTTACGTCGAGGGTAAGAACCTCGTCATCGAGACGCGCTGGCTCGAAGGCGGCAAATACGACCGGCTTGCGGCGCTGGCCGCCCAGTTGGTCGATCTGAAAGTCGACGTCATCGTCACCTACGCGACGCCTGGAGTTTCGGCCGCCCAGCGTGCGACGAAGACGATCCCCATCGTCTTTGCAACGGTCGGCGACGCAGTGGCCATGGGTCTCGTATCCAGCCTCGCCCGGCCTGGCGGCAATGTGACCGGAACCTCGTATTTTCTGCCGGAACTTGCCTCGAAGCGCCTGGAGTTGGTCAAGGAGGCGATACCCGGCCTGGCGCAGGCGGGTGTCTTGTTCAATCCCGCAAATCCCGCGGCCGAGCCGGTCCTTGCGGCTATGAGACTTACCGCCCAGTCGCTCAAGGTGGAGCTCTCGGAGTTTGCGGCGCGCGAAGCGACTGATCTCGAGGGTGCCTTCGCGGCGATGGACGCCAAACCGGTGGGCGCGGTCGTGATCACGGAAGACCCGATGCTCATCTACAGTACCGAGGCCAGCGCGAAGCTTGCTCTGAAGCACCGGCTCGCCTCGTGTGGCTTCCCCGAATTCGCGCAGGCCGGAGGCCTTGTGGCCTACGGAATCGATTTTCCCGACATGTGGCGTCGTGCGGCGGTTTTCGTGGACAAGATTCTCAAGGGCGCGAGACCCGCCGACCTTCCGGTCGAGCAGGCGACGAAATTCGTGACGATCGTGAATCTGAAGACCGCGAAAGCGATCGGCGTCGAAGTGCCAGCGACCATGCTCGCCCAAGCCGACGAGGTGATCGAGTAAGGGCGCCCCTTCCCTGCCGCGCAGCGGTTTCGTGCAAGTAATCTTGTGCGACGTATCCAAAATGGCTCTATTGAGCCGTGTACCCCGCTGTATGGTCGTTGGGAAATTGGATGAATAGGGCAACTGAACTCGGCATTGTCCGACGCGCCTACGCGAAGCAGATGTTGGCTGCAGCTCTGGTCAACGACCCGCGTATCGAAGCAGCCTTCGCCACTGTACCCCGCGAGGACTTTCTCGGGCCTGGGCCTTGGCTGATCCCACGATGGATGGTCGGCCCAACCCCTACGCCAACGCCTGACCCGACCTACCTCTATATCGACAGCATCGTATCTATCGTCGCGGAGCGGAACCTCAATAACGGCCAGCCATCGGCTCACGCAAAATGGATCGCATCCGCGAGACCTGAAGTCGGCGACCAGGTCGTGCATGTCGGCACGGGCACCGGCTATTACACCGCTATTCTCGCACATCTGGTGGGTCGTTCGGGCCAGGTAACGGGAATCGAATTCGATCCCTCGCTTGCGGCTCGCGCCCAATCGAATCTTTCGTCGCTTGCGAATGTGCGTGTCGTTCAGGGTGACGGAGCGCTGACGCCCTTCGATCCCGCCGATATCATCTATGTGTGCGCAGGCGCGACGCGACCTGTCGACGTTTGGCTTGATGGGTTGGCAGAAGGCGGGCGGCTCATAGTGCCACTGACGACGAACAAGGGATTCACCAACTCTGACTCTCCTAGCTCCCTAGAGAAGTATGGTGCAATGTTCCGTTTTGAGCGCCACACATCCGACTTCACCGCATCGTGGATTTCGCCCGCCGCTTTCATCCCGTGTGAGAGCGCCCGCGATGAGCACTCGGAAACTGCTCTGGCCCAGGCCTTGGCAAAGGGTGGTTGGGGAAAGGTCACGCGCCTCTATCGGAACGAGGCAGTCCCTGAGGACCGCTGTTGGCTTCGCGCTCCGGGATGGTGCCTAGCATATCGCTAAGCCGCATTGCCTTTCTCCGATCGCGCGCCTAGCGCGAAGCGATTCATGCACTATCCGATTCGCGACTGTTGACGGCATCAGTGCATTCAAAGATGAATGCAAACAGGCCTAGGCTATCGTCGGATTACAGGGTTCACGAACATGTCCGATACTGCTCACGCTCCGTTCCGCGGCCATCACGACATGGGCGGCGAGCCCGCGGGCTCGGTCGAGCGCAGCGAGCACGACTACGCGCTTTGGGAAAAGCGGGTGGATGCCTTGCAGGTGCTGCTTTCGAGCAAGGGGCGCATGACCGTCGACGAGCTTCGACGCAATATCGAGGGCCTCGGCCCGGACGCTTACGACAAGATGACCTATTACGAGCGCTGGATCTATTCCATCGCGCAAACCCTCATCCAGCGCGGCGACATCAGCGTCGACGAGCTCGGCCGCAAGATCTCCGAAGTGCAGAGCCGCGACGATGGCGCCAGCTGAAGCCATCGCCCCGGAATTCAAGGCAGGGGACGCCGTCATGGTGCGTATCGCCTATCCGATCGGCCATGTGCGGACGCCCCGTTACATCCGCGGCAAGCCCGGCATCGTGGAGCGGCTGTGCGGCATCTACGGCAATCCCGAGGAGCTCGCCTACGCTCGATCCGGCCGACCCAGGCAGCCGCTCTACCGCGTCCGCTTTCTTCAGCGCGAGGTTTGGCCGGCCTATGGAGGGAACGCCGGCGATACGGTCGACGTCGAAATCTTTCAGAACTGGCTGGAGGCACGATGACGGATCATCACGATCACCACCAAGACGGCGCGGCTCCGCATCGCCATCCGCCGAGACCCGATCTCGACGACACCCTCACCTATTTCCGCGCCATGGAAGTCGCGGTGCGCGAATTGCTGATCGAGAAAGGCATCGTGACGGCGGACGAAGTGCGCCGCCAGGTCGAGGATATGGACAGCCGCCACCCGTCGCAGGGCGCCCGCGTCGTCGCCAGGGCTTGGACCGATCCGGACTACAAGGCGCTGTTGCTCAACGATGGCGGCGCGGCTTGCGTGGCCATCGGACTGGACCGGGGGCCGTATAAGCTGGTCGCGGTCGAGAATACCGACAAGGTGCACAACGTCATCGTGTGCACGCTCTGCTCCTGCTACCCGCGCTGGCTGTTGGGGCTGCCCCCGGATTGGTACAAGAGCCGCAACTACCGTTCGCGCGTGGTCAATGAGCCGCGCGCCGTCCTCGGCGAGTTCGGCACCGAGATCGCCGACGATGTCGTCGTGCGCGTGCACGATTCGACCGCCGACATGCGCTATTTGGTGCTGCCGAAGCGTCCTGCCGGCACCGACGGCTGGTCCGCGGACCGGCTAGCGGAGCTCGTGACGCGAGATTCCATGATCGGCGTCGCGACTGCCAAGGATGCGTCATCGATCCGATGAATTCGCGATCGTGCCGAGACGGGGCCCCCTACCGCAGGAGACCACAATGAGCGTCGAATTCCTGGTCACCTCGTTCATTATTGTCGTCTCACCCGGCACGGGCGTTCTCTACACCCTCGCGACCGGCCTCTCGCGCGGGAGCCGCGCGAGCGTGGTGGCGGCATTCGGCTGCACGGTCGGCATCGTCCCGCACATGGCAGCCGCGATCATGGGACTGGCGGCGCTTCTGCATACGAGCGGGCTCGCCTTCCAGACCTTCAAATATGTCGGCGTCGCCTATCTCCTCTACATGGCCTTTGACGCGCTGCGCGAAAGGGGAGCACTGAGGGTCGAGGGTGAGGTCGGCGCCCGCTCCGCGGTCCAGGTGACCGTCACGGCGATCCTGATCAACATCCTCAATCCGAAGCTGTCGATCTTCTTTCTTGCGTTCCTGCCGCAGTTCGTGAGCACGGATGAGGCTAATCCGCTCTCGCGCATGCTCATGCTGAGCGCCGTTTTCATGCTCATGACCTTCGTGGTGTTCGTGGGCTACGGGCTCTTTGCCGCCTCGATCCGCGATCGCGTCATCTCGCGTCCACGGGTCCTGACGTGGATGCGTCGCAGCTTCGCCGGCGCATTTGTCGCGCTCGGCGCCAAGCTGGCGTTTGCCGATCGTTGAAGGCGGATCAACCATTGGGGGCGGCCTCGTTCTCAAATCGGATGAGGGCTACGAGATGGACGGGTCACTCATGAAGCGGCGCCGGTTCGTATCGCTCCTCGGCGGCACGGCGCTGGCGTGGCCGCTGGGCGCACATGCCCAAACATCGGCCAAGGTCTATCGCGTCGGGCTGCTCGGCGCCGGGGCGCCCATCGCCGACAATAGTCCCAATGGCGCGGCACTCATCCGCGGCCTCGCCCGGCATGGCTATGCGCTCGGTAGAAATCTGGCATTCGAAAGCCGCGGGGCGGAGGGGCACGTGGACCGCCTGCCTCAGCTCGTCGCCGAGCTCGTGGCAAGCAAGGTCGATATGATCGTCACCTTGGGCTATCGGGCGACACTCGCCGCAAAGCAGGGAACAACTCTTCCGGTGGTGGCGTATGGAGCAGGCGACCCGGTCGGGACTGGACTGGTCGACAGCCTGGCACGGCCGGGCGGCAACCTCACCGGCATCTCCGACGTGTCGGCGGAAGTCACGCCCAAGCGGCTGGAGCTTCTCAAGGAGTTTGCACCCGGCCTACGCCGGGTGGCGGTGCTGTGGAATGCCGACGACCTCGGAATGACCTTGCGCTACCGGGCGTCAGAGGCAGGCGCCCGGGCGCTGGGAGTGAGCGTCCTGCCCTTGGGCGTGCGCGAGCCCGACGATTTCGACCAGGCATTCGCGGCGATGAATCGCGACATGCCGGATGCGATTCTCATGGTCTCCGATTCGCTCACCAATCTCAACCGAAAGCGGGTTTTCGAGTTCGCGGGGGCGCATCGGCTGCCGGCCATTTATGAGTTCGACTACTACGCCCGCGACGGTGGCTTGATGTCATACGGTCCGGATCCGGACGAAAGTCTCGACCGCGTGGCAGCTCTCGCAGACCGCATTCTCCAAGGGGCAAAGCCCGCGGAATTGCCATTCGAACAACCGACGCTCTTTCGCTTCGTCCTCAACCTGAAGACCGCCAAGTCGATCGGCTTCGAAGCCCCGGTGTCATTGCTCGCTCGCGCCGACGAAGTCATCGAATGAGGCGGCAGCTCGTTGGAGAAACGGGGGGATGCGTCAAAGTCGTGCTGGTGAGGACGCGGAAACGTGAACGCGCCATGAGCCGGCCGCCAGGCCGGATCGCCATGCTTTGACGTGACAACGCCGCGAACTCCGTCAAGATGGACCCCACGGCGAGCACGGCGCCGGGTCGAGCTCGCGGGCCTGCTGCTGGCGTGGCGCAACGACCCCGAGACGCGCCGCATGCGCCATCACGGCGAGGAGGTGCGGCCAAGATTACACTTCTCTTGGCTCGATGCTTGTCTGCGCGATCCCGATCGCCGTCTCTACATTGCCGAGATCGACGCCATCCCGGTGGGCACCGTGCGCGCCGACCACGCCGACGGCGTTTGGGAATTGTCCTGGACCGTCGCGCCCGCGCATCGCTCGCGTGGAGTAGGCAAGGACATGATCGCCGAGGCCGCCCGCCTGATCGCCGGCCCGATCCGGGCGGAGGTCAAGGCGGGCAATCTCGCCTCGATTCGCATCGCCGAGGGCGCGGAGATGCGGCGGGTGCGCGAGGCCGATGGCGTCGCCCATCTGGCGCGGCCCGCGGTCGCGAAGACACTATCTCGTGATGGCTGAGGTTGGACGGTAGGCGTCAGCGCGTTGGGGTCTCATATCCGGCCAGAGCCTCGCCGGTCGGGCCGGTCGGAGGCTCTGACCCTCGCTTTGTGGCGATGAACGCCCCGAGAAGGAGATTGGGCCTATGCGCAAATACCTGTTCGGCGCGATCGCCTTTCTGGCGCTGGCGATCGCCTACCAGGCCTGGCCGCTCTTGGGCGCGGCGCAGCTCGCTTCCGCCGCCCGGAGCGGCGACGCTCGGAAAGTGCTGGAGCGCGTGGAACTGCCGGCACTGAGGACGCAACTCACGCGCCAGATCGTCCGCGCCTATCTCGAAAAAACGGGCCGCGCCCCGAAAGGCGCGTTCGAGCGCAACATCGCCATCAACATAGGTACCTCGATCGCCGAGCCCTATGTGGCCGAAATGCTCACGCCCGAAAATCTCGCCTCGCTCCTGCGGAACGGACGCATCGCGGGCGCCGCCGGGCAGTCGACGCTGCTATCGGGCGAGAAGCTCCCGAACTTTTCGGAGCTACTGGATTCGGGCCTGTGGACCACCTTCGCGCGTTCGCATTTCGATGGGTGGACGAGCTATCTCATCAAGGTTGCCGGTGACGAGACGAGCGAGGGTTTCGGCGTGCACCTGCATCTCGTTTCCGGCACATGGCGGCTCTCCGGCATCGACCTGCCAAAGAGCCTCGTCGCCCGCGTCGTCGAAGAGGTGATCTTGCGCGACAAGTCGAGCTGAGCGCGCCAATCGAGGGCGCAAGCCGCAGCAGTCGCCCATCCTGCGGTACGGCGGCCCACGACCCAATCGCTGCATGACGGAAATTCCCGCGATACCATGCCGCATCGTTCCCGTTCTCGAGGCCGAAAGCGGCAAGATGCCGGTCTCGCGACCGCGCTCAACGAAAATCGGACTCGACTCCGACGATGAAGTATGTTCTTTATATGTTCCATTCGGTCTGCCGGCCCGGCCCAGGAACATGGGGAGAACGACGATGTCTCTGCGCCTCGACCCGAACTGGCGGGCTGCCTGCGGAAATCCAACTGCGGGTCGAGCCGAGGGGGACGGTTGGCGGTCCCGGAGGGACTCGAACCCCCGACCAACGGTTTAGGAAACCGCTGCTCTGTCCAGCTGAGCTACGGAACCGCGCTGGCGGCTTCCTTAACACAACTTACGCAAAACGGGAGCCTGACGATGAGCGCTTTCACGCAATCATATGGGCGCGGCAAGCGCCATAGCGCAAGCAATGGGGACCACATGACGCGATCAATCCGTTCCTTGATGGTCTTGGCCGCGATGATCTTGGCCGCGATGGTCTTGGTCGCGCTGGCGTCAGCCGGCTTCGCGACCTCGGCTCTGGCGGCCGATTGCGACGAGGCCGACGCAGCGCATGTCGAGATCGCGCGCCTGACCGAAGATCTCGACATCGTCTTGAAGGACGAGCGCAGCATTCGCCTCGTCGGCGTCAAGGCGCTCTCGACCGAGGCCGCCTCGCGCGAGCCCGACCCGAAGCTCGCGGGCTGGATCAACGAGGCCGCAGGCGGCACGGTGACCTTGCGCCTACTCTCCCCTATCGCCGACCGCTGGGGACGCGTGGCGGGCGATGTCTTCATCGGCGGACGGCACCTGCAATCCTCCATGGCGCAGGCAGGCCTCGCCGTGGCGCGCCCCGATGACCTGCGCGGCCCCTGCTGGGCGGCCATCAAAGCGGCCGAAGCGCAGGGGCGCCGCGATAATGCGGGGCTCTGGGCCGCCCCGGACACCATTCTGCCGGCTACCGACGGCGCCAAATTGAGCGGACACGATGGCCTGTTCATTCTGGCGTCAGGACTGGTCCGGCACGTTTCGCGCGGCAAGGGCAGGTCGTATGTCGATTTCGGCTTGCGCGGCACGAACGCTTTGTTTCTCACGATCGACGCAAGGGCATTGACGCGGATGGAAAAGCTCGGCTTCAAGCTCGAGCAACTCACCGGCCGCAAGATTCTGGTGCGAGGGGTTGTCTTGAATGGGCGCGCGCCGCACATGGTCATCGATGATTTGGACGCGATCGAATTCTGGGACTGACTTGCGTGGCCGGCTTGCGGTCCGGAGCGCCGCGATCGGCTGCGCCCTCCTCGCCTTGCTGTGCGGCTGCGCACCCGAGCTGCCCGCGACGCTCGACGCCTCGGCGGGCGCCGTGCCGAAGGCCGCGCCCCGTTCGGTCGGGGCGCAACGCACCGGCGGCGCGGAAGAGCGCAGCCTGGTCGCCGCTTTCGGCGGCGCCTATGGCGATGCCAAGGCCGATACCTTGCTCGACGGCGTGGCGACGCGTCTCGTTGCCGCATCCACCGAGCCCGGGATCAGTTACAAGATCACGGTTCTGAACTCTCCGACCGTCAACGCCTTCTCGCTTCCCGACGGGCATCTCTACGTCACACGCGGGCTGTTGGCCCTCGTCAACTCGACTTCGGAGATTGCCGCCGTGCTGGCCCATGAAATGGCGCATGTGACGGCGCACCATGCCATGCAGCGGGTCGAATTGGAGAAGAGCTCGGCGCTGTTCAGCAAGGTCGCCTCCGAGGTGCTGAACGACCCCGCCCGCGGCCAGCAATTGCAGGAGAAGTCCAAGCTGTCGCTCGCGAGCTTCTCGCGCCAACAGGAATTCGCCGCCGATGCGATCGGCGTACGCACCATGGCCAAGGCGGGCTACGACGCCTACGGAGCTTCGCGTTTCCTGAGCTCGCTTGCCCGCTACGCCGCCATGCGAGCCTCGGTGCTCGGCGCCGATTCGGGGCGGCCGGACATGTTCTCGACCCATCCGGCGACCACCGAGCGCGTGCAGATGGCGCTGCAATCGGCGCGCCAGCTCAATGCGCCGGGCATAGGGGAGGATGATCGCGGCCGCTATCTCACGGCGATCGACGGCATCGCCTTCGGCGACGATCCGTCGCAAGGCACGGTCAGGGGACGCAGCTTCCTCCACACGCGGCTCGGCTTCACCTTCACGGCGCCCGAGGGGTTTTTGCTGTCGGGGGGCTCGGAGGCCGTGCAGGGCGTCGCGGCGGCGCTCGGCCGCGCCATGCGCTTCGACACCGTCGAGGTGCCGGCCTCGACACCGCTCGACCAATATCTGAAATCCGGCTGGATCGAAGGCACCGAGGTCACCAAGGAGGCGCCGCTCGAGGTCGGGGGCCTCGCCGCCGAGACGGGTATCGCCAAGAGCGGGGAATGGACCTTCCGCCTCGCCGCGATCCGCGAGGGGGGCATGGTCTACCGCCTGATCTTCGCGGCCAAGAACTTCTCGACCGATGCCGATCAGAGCTTCCTACAGGCGATCGCCAGCTTCCACCGCCTCACCCCGGAGGAGGTCGCCCGCGTGAAGCCGTTGCACTTGCGGGTCGTTACCGCCGGCGCGACCGACACCGCCTCGACCCTCTCCGGCGGGATGGCCGAGCTCGGCTTGCCGCCGGACGAGTTCGCCGTGCTCAACGGCCTCGACAAGACGGCGCATCTCGAAGCGGGGAGCCAATACAAGGTCGTCGTGGAGTAGGCGTGCGGCCTGCGGTCACCGAGGATCGGATCGGAGATTCACGTTTTCTGTTTTGTTCGGCCTCAAGCCGCGCGTGCCAGCTTGGCGCCTTCGATGCCCTTCAAGGTCCGGTTGACGGCGCGCAATCGCAGGTGCTTCTCGCGGTTCGAAGCGCCCAAGGCAATCGATGCCTCGAACACGTATTTCCACGAGGAGAGCTCGTATTCGGGCATGTTCAGGTAGGTATCGAGATACGGATTCTTCACCAATTTCGTCAGAATCGCCAAGACGTCTGTAGGAGACATGAGGGAACTCCGGATGAATTCGTGCCGGAGCGCAGCTTGGCATAAGAGAACGGAATCGATCCTTAATCGCGTAGTGTAACTGCACTTTACGGTAAAGGTGGCTTATCCGAATTCGATGAAACTCGGCGTGAGCAAATACCGATTCCAATAACCATTGGCGGGCGTCGCGTTCTTGCCTACCTCCGCGCCGTCTTCGCCGACGAATTGCCTTGCCTCATCGGCGTAGTCCCGCCGCCTGATCCGCCGATCAGTCCCAGCCGAAAGCGGTGCTCTCGTAGAGGGATTTGCCGAAGCGGCCGGTCGAGCGCTTCAGGATGCGGCCACCGAGCCGCGTATAGAAGGCAAGGGCGCGATCATTACCGCTCAGCGCCCAGACCGCGACGCCCTTGAGGCCGGCGCTGCGCGCATTCGCCTGCGTGGCGCGGAACAGCCTGACGCCGAGGCCGAGCCCCTGGAACTCGGGCGCCAGATAGAGCTCGTAGATCTCCGCTTCCTGCGTCAGCCAGGGCGAACGGTTGCGCCCATAGCTCGCGTAGCCGGCGATCCTGTCCTGATGATCGAGCACATTGATGCGCGCACCCCGCCCGATGGCTGATCGCCACCACGAGGCGCCGCGACGCACCACCATCCTCTCGAGCTCCAAGCCCGGGATGATGCCGCGATAGGCCTCGCGCCAGGCGGCATCATGCACGCTTTCGATGCCCTGAGCATCGCCTCTCTCCGCCGGGCGGATGGTGATGGCGGTCTGCGTCATGACTGAAGCGTATGACGCGATTGGCGCGCGCGCAAGCCATAAGCAACCAGTTGTGAACGGGCGGCCGCCGCGTGCCCGGAAGGCCGCCGATGCTCGCGCGTGACCGGCGCTTCGCGGCATGATAGTGGCGTGCGCATGCGCCCCCTTCACCCCGCAAGTCTCGCGTCTTGACCAGAGCAAGCGCGATCCCGCTGGCCCTGCTTGCGTCGCTGGCGATCGGCGCGGCGGCTCATGACCGGACGGCGGCTGCCGCAGAGGCGAAGCCGCTCGCGGTTCAGGTGACGAATGCGAGCGAGCCCCAAAGCTGCGCCGAGAAGGATAACGTCACCGTCACCTTCGCCTCGTCCGAGCTGCGGCATTTTCGCATCCAAGCCGCGCATCCAGCCTATATCGGCGCCGCGGCCGATCAACGCCGCGAGCCCGATTGGACCGATTGCGACATCGTCCATGAGGGCGTCAAACCGCCGACCGAGCGGCGCATCACCTTCTATGAGTCGCCCTTCCTCTGGGTGACCGGCTATGAGCTTTCCGATTATTGGCGCCGGCGCGACGTGCCGGTGCGCGTCGGCGACCGCGTCGAGCATAATCTCACCATGGTGCAGCTCTGGGTGTTCGTGCGCGGCATGGCGCAGCAGGTCATCGTGCTCTACCCGACCGACGGCATTTGGCGCATCCACCCCTTGCCGCCGGCCAACCTCCCATGGAACGCCTATGGCTCCTCCTTCTTCGTCGGGCCGCTCGAGCAGAAGGAGCGGCCGGTCGTCGACATCAAGGAGATCGCCTTCGATCCCACGACCAAGAGCTTCCACCTCGATTTCGCGGCGGGCGGCGGCGGCGATGTCAGGCTAGCCGAGCTCGATGACGACCATGTGTCGCTCGAGGTTTCCTTCGACCGCGCCATCGAGGGCAAGCCCTTCGCGGCCTTGCGCTCGATGTATGTGACCGAGTTCAACGCAGATGTCGCTCGCATCGCCTTGCTGGAGCCGGAGGCGCAGCGCTGGGTCGAAGAGCCGATCATGAGCTTCCGCAGCGCCAAGGCGAGCAGGGTGTGGATGGGGCGCCTCGTGCCGTCGCGGCATAATCTCAGCGCGCCGGACCTCGTCTTCAGCGGCTTCTCGGGAGGGCAGGCGACCCCATGAACGATATCGCAGGCGGCTTCCCGGAGCTGTCGGCTCGGACAGGCTACGGCGTCAATCCGATCGAGCGCCTCTCCGAGCGGCGCGAGGACGCGGATTTCGTCGCCGCTCGCGCGGCCGATCCCGCCGCCGCGACGCTCCTCATCGCCGGCGACACTCCGATCCTGCGCCGCCAGGGCGAGAGCGTGACGGCGCTTTTTCCCTTGCGGCCGATCGAGGCGACGGAGACCTTGCTCGAACGCGCCTTCCTCGGACAGGATGGCGCCCGACCGATCTTCGCGAGCCTGATCGGCGCCGATCGGGGGCAGGCGCTCAAGGAAGCCGGCAACCTCGCCATCGATCTGCGGTCGATCGCAGTGCAGGGGCTCGTCCCGGCGCCCGAGCTCGGCCTGCTCGCCGAAGCGAAAGCGCTGATGAATTGGCATCAGCGCCACAGATTCTGCGCCAATTGCGGCGCCGCCAGCAATGTCTCGGTATCGGGCTTCCGGCGGGACTGCCCGAGCTGCGAGGCGCAACATTTCCCAAGGACCGATCCGGTCGCGATCATGCTCGCCGTCAGGGGCGATCGCTGCCTACTCGGCCGCAGCGCGCGTTTCGCCAGTCGCGTCTATTCGGCGCTGGCGGGCTTCATCGAGCATGGCGAGACGATCGAGGCCGCGGTGCGCCGCGAGATCAAGGAGGAGGCGGGCATCGTCTGCGGACGCGTGACCTATCTCGCCTCGCAGCCCTGGCCCTTTCCCATGTCATTGATGATCGGCTGCCATGCGCAGGCGCTGACCGAGGAGATCAGCATCGACCCCGGGGAGATCGAAGATGCGCGCTGGTTCGGCCGCGCCGAGGCCGCCGCCATGCTGGCCGGCACGCATCCGAAGGGCGTGGCCTGCCCGCCGCCGATCGCCATTGCCCATTGGTTGATCAGGGCCTTCGTCGAGCAGGGCTGAGCGCCCTTTCCGGACACGCCTTGCCAGGCGGACAGCGCAGACCCTAAAGCATCGCCTCTCTCTCGTATGGATGACGATCCCCATGGCTCACAAGATTCTTCTCCTGCCGGGCGACGGCATCGGCCCCGAGGTGATGGCCGAGGCCGAAAAGGCCTTGCGCGCGCTCGGCGAGATCGGGGTCGCCTCCTTCGAGACGGAGCGTGACCTCGTCGGCGGCTGCGCCTATGACGCCCATAAGGTCGCCATCAGCGAGGAGGCGATGCAGCGCGCCCGGCAAGCCGATGCCATCCTGTTCGGCGCGGTGGGCGGACCGCAATGGGACAAGGTCGGCTATGACGTGCGCCCCGAGGCGGGGCTATTGCGGCTGCGCAAGGATCTCGGCCTGTTCGCCAATCTGCGACCGGCCATCTGCTATCCGGCGCTTGCCGACGCCTCCACCTTGAAGCGTGAGGTGGTCGAGGGGCTCGACATCGTCATCGTGCGAGAGCTGACGGGCGGCGTCTATTTCGGCGAGCCGAAGGAGATCGTGACGCTCGAGAACGGCGAGAAGCGGGCCGTCGACACCCAGGTCTACACGACCCATGAGATCGAGCGCATCGCACGCGTCGCCTTCGAGCTCGCCCGCAAGCGCCGCAACAAGGTCACATCGTCAGATAAGCGCAATGTGATGAAGTCAGGCGTGCTCTGGAACCAGACGGTCGCGGCCCTGCACAAGGCCGAATACGCGGATATCGAGCTCGAGCACCAACTCGCCGATGCGCTCGGCATGCAGCTCGTGCGCCGGCCGAAGCAATTCGACGTCATCGTCACCGACAATCTGTTCGGCGACATGCTCTCCGACGTCGCGGCGATGCTCACGGGCTCTCTCGGCATGCTGCCCTCGGCCTCGCTCGGCGCGGAGGACGCGACCACCGGCAAGCGCAAGGCGCTCTACGAGCCGGTGCACGGCTCGGCGCCCGACATCGCCGGCAAGGGCCTGGCGAACCCGGTCGCCATGGTCGGCTCGCTCGCCATGTGCCTGCGCTATTCGCTGGGCCTCGGGGAGGCGGCCGATGCGCTCGAGAAATCGGTGGCGAACGTCCTCGCCTCCGGCTTGCGGACGAAGGACATCGCGGCGCCAGGCACGAACGCCATCGGCACCGGCGGCATGGGCGATGCGCTGGTCGCGGAGCTGCGGCGCGTGCTGAAGTAGCCGGGGCGTCGCCCCCGTTACGGCCCGCTCAGAGGTCCGAAATCGAGGTGTTCGAACAAGGGCCTTCCGCCGTCGCCGAAGCCGGGAAGCGGCGGCTCGCCATAGTGATTGATGTAGGCAGCATAGGGCGGGAAATAAGGATATTGCGAGACATAGACGTAGGATGACTGCGATCCGACCGGCACGACCGGCCCGGGATCGAGGAAGCTGCGCGGGGCTACCCGCACGATCAGCGGCGGACGCAGCGGAGCGCGATACCGATAGCGGTGGCTCGCAGCGTCGGCCGGCGCCGTGCCGAGGGCACCGGCCGCCAAGGCGACAATGGCCAGAAGCGAGGTAGCGCGCATCGAGATATACCTTCTATGAAGCCGCGAGCGATTCCATTCCTCAGACCGACATCGTGAACCGGTTATGTCGGTTCGTCAAAGGGAGCGCACGCAGAGGTGACCGCAAGGCTCTCCCACCTCCATTCATGATCCCTAAAGTGGCAGAGCTTCTTGACGCAGATCATCATCTGCAAGGACGAAATGACAAATCCGCAAACCGATTCCGTCAAAAGCAACCGCGCGCGGCATCGCTTTCGATCGAATCAGTACGGGTCCTATCTGCTTGTATTGACGCATGATCTTGTCCAAGAAGTCTGCAACTTCTTGGGATCATGCTAACGCGTCTTTATCCCGCGAAGCCGCGGCGGATTTGTGTTCTGCGCCAGCGGCGCGCCTCCGGCGGAGGCTGCCAGCAGCGGCGCCTTGCCGCAGGCGGGGCGGCGCCGTTCCGCCGCGACGAAGCCGTCGCGCAGCACATGGTCCTCGCCGGCGCTGATCAACGCCAGACGGTCGACGAGGCAAGACAGGCCGGCGCGCCCGGCGAAACCGCCGGCCGGCGCGCAATACCAGCCCGCGAGCCGCAAGCCCTCGCCGGAAACCGCGCGGCGAAAGGCGAGGCAGGAGCGTTCGACGCCATTCATGGAGAGCCTCACATCCGCGGTTTCCATGTCTCCGAACTTGGTGCGCATCGGCTCGCCGGGGGTGGCTTTCGATATAGCGAGGCCGGCCGAAACCGCGCGGCGCGCAAGATCGACGAAGAACGGGGCGGGATCGGCGGCTTCGGAACCGGCGCGGTAGACGGCAAGGCGCATGAACAGCGCATCATTGCGCGCCACCGAACCGAAGGAGAGGATGTCCTCGCGCCCATCGCCCTTCGTCGAGCGGACGGCGTCGTAATCGGGGGCGGCCTTGACGAGCTCGGGTGATTCGAGCGCGAGCAGCCGGATGGGCCGGATGACCCGCTGCCAGGCTGGTTTCTCGGGCGCCGAGGAAGACCCGCGCGTTGCCGCCGATTTCGGCTCTTCGGGCGCGCTCGCGCCGCTGCTGCCGGGCAGGATCAGCAAAGCGGTGGCGCAGGCAAGCAGCAGCGCCACGCCGAGCAGCGCGGGCCGGGCAAGATGCGCTGCCTTGCGCATCTCCGGCAAATAGCTGCGGGCAAAGTCCCAGCCCGCGCCCTTATGCGGTGTGCCGGTCGCGTCCCATGGCGGCTCCAGCTCCGAGGCCGCGCGCCCGGTACCCCGCAAGGCGAAAGCCGCCGACTTCAACCACCCATCCAACATGACGCAACTCATTCCCTGAATCCGCGTCATTGCGCGGACCGGGGAACAATGCGGCATCGGTGTTCACCCGGCGGTTACCGCCGGAAATCCAGATCGAATCAGAGTCAATACGGGGTTACGCGGCGGCCTGGAGCTCGGCCGGCAGCGCAGCCTTGGCCTTCTCGATCACGGCGTTGAACGCTGCCGGCTCATGCATGGCGAGATCGGCGAGCACCTTGCGGTCGACCCCGATGCCGGCCTTGGTCAGCCCATCGATGAAGCGGCTATAGGTAAGGCCGTGCTCGCGCACGGCGGCGTTCAGCCGCTGGATCCACAGGGCGCGGAAAGTGCGCTTGCGCACCTTGCGGTCGCGATAGGCGTATTGCATCGCCTTCTCGACTGCTTGCTTGGCGACGCGGATGGTGTTCTTGCGGCGGCCGTAATAGCCCTTCGCCGCCTTGATGACTTTCTTGTGCTTGGCGTGAGAGGTCACACCGCGTTTCACACGGGCCATGGTTCAAGCTCCCAGATCAGACGCCGTTCGGCAGGAAATATTTGCGGATCACGCGCCCGTCGGACTCGGACATGACGGTGGTGCCGCGCTGGTTGCGGATCTGCTTTTGGGTTCGCTTGATCATGCCGTGGCGCTTATTGGCCTGGGCCGAAACGACCTTTCCGGTCGCAGTGATCTTGAAGCGCTTCTTGGCGCCCGACTTCGTCTTCAGCTTGGGCATTTCGCGTCCTTTCCGTATGGCCTGCGGCGACGCGTTTCCCGAAGGAGCTTCGCCTGGCCGGAACTGCTCGGTTGGAGCGTTCGGAACTGCCACGGCAGCCCTGATGAGCCGGGCGGTTCGTTCGAAGGCGTGGTCTATGGCAGAGCGGACCACGAATTGCAATGGCAGGCACATGCCCGCGCCGCAAAGTGTCAGGCGACCGTCGCTTTCCCCTGCTCCGACAAAAAAGGCTTATACGACAATTACCCGAAAGGAGCCCGTCCATGCGTGCCGTCGCCTATGAGAACCCTCTGCCGATCGCCGAGGCAGCCTCGCTCGCCGATGTCGAGCTGCCGAAACCAGAGCCGAAGGGCCGCGATCTCCTGGTCGAGGTGAAGGCCGTGTCCGTCAATCCCGTCGATGCCAAGGTGCGCGCGACCACCAAGCCCGAGCCGGGCGCCAAGAAGGTGCTCGGATGGGACGCATCGGGAGTGGTGGTCGGGGCCGGATCCGAGGCGAGCCTGTTCAGGCCCGGCGATACCGTGTTCTACGCCGGCGCGATCGATCGGCAGGGCACCAATAGCGAATACCACCTCGTGGACGAACGGATCGTCGGCAAGAAGCCGGCTTCGCTGAGCTTTGCCGAGGCGGCCGCATTGCCGCTGACCGCAATCACGGCCTGGGAGGCCCTGTTCGACCGGCTCGATATCCGGCGGCCGGTGCCGGGTGCCGCGCACTCGGTCCTCATCGTCGGTGGAGCCGGCGGCGTCGGCTCGATTGCCGTTCAGCTCGTGCGACAGCTCACCGATCTCACCGTGATCGCCACGGCCTCACGGCCTGCTACCCAGGCCTGGTGCCGCGAGCTCGGCGCGCATCACGTCGTCGATCACGCAAAGCCGCTATCCGGCGAGCTGGCTAAGCTCGGCATCGGCGCACCGGGCTTCGTCTTCCTGACCACGCAGGCCCAGGCGCATCTGCTCGAGATCGCCACGCTCATCGCCCCGCAGGGCCGGCTCGCCCTCATCGATACGGCGAAGCTGCCCGAGCTCGGTGCGCTGATGCGCAAGAGCGTGTCGCTGCATTGGGAGATGATGTTCACACGCCCGCTCTTCGGCACGGCCGACATGACGGCGCAGCACGAGCTGCTGAACGAAGTCTCGCGGCTCGTCGATGCCGGCACGATCCGCACCACGCTGACCGAAAGGTTCGGCAAGATCAATGCGGCCAACCTCAAGCGCGCTCACGCCTTCATCGAGAGCGGGCGGGCGCGCGGCAAGGCGGTGCTCGAAGGTTTCGGCCCCGGCTGAGGGGTTCGGGATCGGGCGATCCGCGGATTGCCGTGCCCGCAACAGGACACGAGGAGGCAACCGGCAATTTCCGCCAATATGCGCCAATATGCGCCGTCACCACCCTGCTCATATCCGTTTTGCGGCGCCCTCTATGGCGGCATCGCCGTGCCGGCGCATGATCCTGAAAGCTCCAGGCTGCTCGAACAGGAGGGTCGTCCGCGCCATGGAATTCGCTCATAAGATCGCCCTCGTCACCGGTGGCGGCTCGGGGATCGGCCGGGCGGCGGCGCTCGCCTTCGCACGGAAGGGCGCGTTCGTCGTGGTCGCGGGGCGACGCCAGGCGAAGGGCGAGGAAACGGTCTCGCTCATCGAGGCGGCTCGCGGCAAGGGGCGCTTCATCAAGACCGATGTCACTCGCCCCGTCGAAATCGAGCGCCTGCACGCCATCATCGCGAGCGAGCATGGGAGGCTCGACATCGCCTTCGACAATGCGGGCTATCAGGAACCGCGGGCGCCGATCGCCGAGCAGGATCCGGCGCTCTACGACCGCGTCTTCGATACCAATCTGCGCTCCGTCTATCTCTGCCTGCAGCAGCAGCTCAGGCTGATGGCGGGGCACGGCGGGGCGATCGTGCTCAACGCATCGGTGAGCGGCATGCGCAACCCCAACCCGGGGCTTGCGCTCTATTCGGCCTCGAAGGCCGCCGTCATCTCGCTCATGCGCTCGGCCGCGATCGAATACGCCGGCGACGGCATCCGCATCAACGCCGTCGCGCCGGGACGGGTGGTGACCGAGATGATGCTGTCATCGCAGATCATGGACTTACAGGCCGTCGCCGCCGGCCTGCCGCTCAGGCGCATGGGCCAGCCCAAAGAGGTTGCCGAGGCGGTGGTCTGGCTCGCCTCGGACGGTGCCTCCTTCGTGGTCGGCCATGTACTCTGCGCCGATGGAGGCTTCATGGCGCTCTGAGCGGCGGCCTAAGCCATATACTGGCCGCCATTCACGGAAAGGGTCGAGCCGGTGATGAAGCCCGCCTTGTCTCCGGCGAGATAGACGACCGCAGCGGCGATCTCGTCGGCCTCGCCGAGGCGGCCGACCGGGATTTGCGGCAGGATCTTCGTCTTCAGCACCTCGGCCGGCACTGCCTGCACCATCTCGGTCGCGATATAGCCGGGAGCGATCACGTTGACGGTGATGCCTTTATTGGCGTTCTCCTGCGCCAGGGCCTTGGTGAAGCCGATCACGCCGGCCTTGGCGGTCGAATAGTTCACCTGGCCTATCTGGCCCTTCTGACCGTTGATCGACGAGATCGAGA
The DNA here is from genome assembly GCA_044445965.1 of Hyphomicrobiales bacterium. Classification (GTDB taxonomy): domain Bacteria; phylum Pseudomonadota; class Alphaproteobacteria; order Rhizobiales; family Beijerinckiaceae; genus GAS188. The sequence goes on along the minus strand of JBIOEJ010000004.1, from coordinate 17,889 downwards.
TGATGCGGCCGAAGTTTCTCGCCCGCATGCCTTCGATCACCGGGCGCGTCATGTTGAACAGCGAATCGAGATTGGTGCGGATGACTGCCGACCATTGCTCCGCCGTCATGCGGTGGAACATGCCGTCCCTGGTGATACCGGCATTGTTGACGAGCACGCCGACCGGCCCGAGCTCCGCCTCCACCTTGGCGACGCCGTCGGCGCAAGCCTTGGGATCGCCGACATCCCATCGATAGACAGCCACACCGCACTCGCCCTTGAACTTCGCGGCCGCGGCGTCATTGCCCGCATAAGTCGCGGCGACCGTGTAACCGGCGGCCTTCAGCCCCTTCGAGATCGCTTCTCCGATGCCGCGCGTGCCGCCGGTGACGATCGCAACCTTGGACATGATAAACTCCCCTGAGGCTCGTTCGATCGGCGGTTATGCGTTCATTCCGCCGCTTTCATGATCGTTCCACAACAGGGAGGGTGAAGTCCATCTTTCGCGGCCGCGCGGCCTTGCTCAGCGCTCGACGCACATGGCGATGCCCATGCCGCCGCCGATGCAGAGCGTCGCGAGACCCTTCTTGGCGTCGCGCCGTCCCATCTCGTAAAGCAGCGTCGTCAGCACGCGCGCGCCCGAGGCGCCGATCGGGTGGCCGATGGCGATCGCACCGCCATTGACGTTGACCTTGGCGGCATCGAGACCGAGATCCTTGTTGACGGCGAGCGCTTGCGCCGCGAAAGCCTCGTTGGCCTCCACGAGATCGAGATCGCCGATCTTCCAGCCCGCCTTCTCGAGCGCTTTGCGCGAGGCCGGGATCGGGCCTGAGCCCATCACGGCGGGGTCGACGCCGGCCGTCGCCCAGGAGACGATCCTGGCGAGCGGCTTGAGGCCGCGCTTCCTCGCGTTGCCGGCCGTCATCAGCACCACCGCCGCCGCCCCATCATTGATGCCGGAGGCGTTGGCGGCGGTCACCGAGCCGTCTTTCGAGAAAGCGGGCCTCAGCTTGGACATGGCGTCGTAGGTCGCCCCATGGCGGATATATTCGTCGTTCTCGACCACCGTATCGCCCTTGCGGCCCTTGACCGTCACCGGCACGATCTCGGCCTTGAAACGGCCGGCCTTCTGGGCCGCCTCGGCCTTGTTCTGCGAAGCGGTCGCGAACTTGTCCTGGTCCTCACGGGTGATCTGCCAGCGCGCCGCGACGTTCTCTGCGGTGTTGCCCATGTGATAACCGTGGAAGGCGTCGATCAGTCCATCCTTCAGCATGATGTCGGTGAACTTCGCGTCGCCCATCTTGACGCCGCCGCGCAGATGCGCGGCATGCGGGGCCATCGACATCGATTCCTGGCCGCCGGCGACGATGATGTCGGCATCTCCATTGGCGATCTGCTGCATGCCCAGCGCCACCGCGCGCAGGCCCGAGCCACAGAGCTGATTCAAGCCCCAGGCGGTCTTCTCCTGCGGCACTCCGGCCTTCATGGCAGCCTGGCGGGCGGGGTTCTGACCCTCGCCGGCGCCGAGAATCTGGCCGAGGATCACCTCGTCAACCTCCTCGGGCTTCACCTTGGCGCGCTCGAGCGCGCCCTTGATGGCGACGGCGCCGAGCTCATGGGCCGGCAAGGTGCCGAAGGCGCCGTTGAAGCTGCCGACCGGCGTGCGCGCCGCCGAGACGATGACGATGTCCTTGTCCGACATGAGAGCTCTCCTGTTCAGATGCTTCGTCTATCTGATGAGTTTCATGCCATTGCGCAACCGGAGTTTCGTGCAATGCTGGCCCGGGGAGAGCGCTCACCGGCCAAAGGCGGTCGCCGGCTTGCGCGGGACGCGCCTTGTTCGGTCGTCCGATGCCAATCGGGGCTGCCCGGAATGAAGGCGCCATTTGATGAATTTGCAGTCCGCGAGCGGGAATGCTTGAATGCGATCCATGACCAAGGACGATCCAGCTGCCAAGGACAAGGCGGATAAGGAGGCGCGGGTGGCGAGCGAACCGGTCGCCATCAAGAAATACGCCAATCGCCGCCTCTACCACACCGGATCGAGCGAATATGTGACGCTCGAGGATCTCGCGCGGATGGTCAAGGCGGGCCAGGATTTCGTCGTGAGCGACGCCAAGACCGGAGAAGACATTACGCGCTCGGTGCTCGCCCAGATCATTTTCGAGCAGGAGAACAAGGGGCAGAACCTTCTCCCTGTCACCTTCATGCGCCAGCTGATCCGGCTCTACGGCGACAGCATGCAGGCGCTGGTGCCGCAATATCTCGATTTCTCGCTCGAACGCCTGATCAGCAACCAGCAGAAAATCCGGGAGCAGTTCACTCAGGCGCTCGGACAGACGCCTTTCGCACTGCTCGAAGAGCAAACGCGCAAGACGATGACGGCGTTTGCCGATGCGCTGCACATGATATCGCCTTTTGGGATTGCGGCGGGATCCGCCGCGCCCGAGCGGCCGGCGAGCGAGCCCGATCGCCCCGACGAAATCGCCGAGATGCGGCGCGAGATGGACCGCATGCGCGAGCGGCTGGAGCAGCTGGCGCCGAGCGCCAAGCCCGCGAGCCCGAAGACGTAGCTAGGCGGTCAATCGTAGCGGGCGTTCATCGCTTGCAAGCTGTGTCGGTTGGGCGAGGAGCTGCGGCGCCCCGACGAGCAGTCCTTGCAGATAATCGACGCCGATCTCCTCGACGATCCGAGCCGAGGCTTCGTTCTCGACCCATTCCGCCGCGACCTTGCAGCCGATATGGCGAGCGAGGTCGACGAGGGTGCGGATGAAGAAGCGCCCATCGCTCGAGCGATCCACATCCTGCACGAAAGCGCCGTCGATCTTGATGATATCGACGGGCAGAAGCCGCAAGCTGCGGAAGGAGGTGTGGCCGGCGCCGAAATCGTCGATCGCCACCGAGATGCCGAGTTCCCTGACGGTCGCAAGCACCCCGATCGTATGGCGGATATCGGCGAGAGCTACCGATTCGGTGACTTCGACAATGAGCCGCCCCGCGAACAAGTTCGATCTTGCCGCCTGGGAGCGCAGGGTCGCGAGCCATTCGGGATCGGTCAACGAGTGGGCCGACGCATTGATCGCCAGCTTGAGATCGGGGCGCCGGCCGAGCTCTTCCGCGGCGAGCTCGATCACCCTTCGATCGAGGAGCGAGACGAGCCCGTTCGCTTCGCTGGCGGGGATGAAGACCGAAGCCGAAAAGAGCCGTCCCTCGCGGTTTCGCAGACGCAGCAATCCTTCGTGGAATGCGATGGTCCGCGACACCGAATTCACGATCGGCTGACAAGCGAGCGCCAAGCGGCGCTCGTTCAGGGCTTGCAGAATCTCATCGTGCCAATCGACCGAAGGATGTCCCGAAGGCATTTGCCCGGAGGCAGGCATCGACGCGGCTTCGTATTCCGAGCCGAGTTGGGCCTTGGCCCTTGCGATGACGGAGCTCGCCAGCGCCTCGGCATTGGCGTGCGACCCCTTCCAGGTCGCGCCGGCCACCGAGCCCATCAGCTGCTCGCTGCCCTCCCCATCATTCGGGGCCTCGAAGGCGGTCTCCAACCGCCTGACCGCCGTCGCCATCTGGGTCTCGTCGCAAGCATTCAATACGCAGAGCGAAGTCTGGTCGTCGATGCGCACCAAAGTGTCGCCGCGCCGCATCACCCGGCCCAGGCGCGCCACGAAGCTCTCGCCTGCGTCAAAGCCCAGAAGCTCGTCGCTTCCAGCCGCGGCCGGCGCGCGAGCGACCGCCACGGCGATCAGCGACAGGCTGCGCTGGCTGCGTTGCGCCTGGGCGGTGGCACCCGCCAGCACCTCGCGCAGCGCGCCCCGCCCGACAAATCCATAAGCCGGCTTGCTCGCCTTCGCCGCCTCCAGGCCAGGCTCGGAAGAGAGCGCGCGGACGCGCAGCAGCCCCCTCGCCAGCATCGGATGCCCGGGCAGGCAAGCAAACCAGCGCCCGCTCTCCTCGACGAGGAACAGGCGCCCATCCTTCGAGCGCAATCGATAGGTCAGCGCGTAGGGAACGCCCGACCCATCGTCGAGGCGCTCTTCGCCGAACAGCGCCGCCTTGCGTGCGCCGGGCGCGGGCGAGACCTGGCTCTCCTCCAGACGCGCGATGCTCTCGAACCCATGCCCCCATTCGCCGAGAAGGACCTTGTGCACCTCGCCGGCGAAGGACAAGGCCCCGGATCCGAGATCCCAGCTGAAGGCAAGGAAGCCCAGGGAGGCGAGAATGCTGCCCGGATCGACAGGGAGAAGCTCCAGCGTGCGGTCGGTCGAACCAGCCTGATGGCGCGCATGCCCAACGGCGGCGGCGGCCGAAAGATCGTTCATGAACCCCTGCCGATCGAATTGAAGGCGAGCATCATCTGCCCTGGCGGCGCGCCCACCGGGTAATTGGCAAGGAAAACGATTAAATTATCCTGAATGAAGAGGCGGAGGCTCGCCGTCCGGCGAAGCTTGGCGGCGCCCGGTTCGGATGCATAAGCGCGGAGCGGTCAAGCCGCAGCCACGGCTTCGACCTCGATCAAGAAGTCATCCGCGGCCAGCCTCGACACCTCGATCAAGGTGCTCGCCGGCGGCGTCGCGTCGCCGATGAACCGGTCGCGCGCCTTGCGATAGGATGCGAGCCGACCGACATCCCGCAGGAAGACCGTGAACTTGACGACATTGCGCGATGTGCAGCCGACGCAAGCAAGAGCCGCTCCGAGATTGCGGAATACCTGGTCCGCCTGCGCCTCGAAATCGCCCTTGCCGACGACCTTGCCTTGCGCGTCGAGGGCCACTTGGCCGGCGATGTAGATAATCCGGCCTCCCCGAATTTCAGCGACATGGGAGTAGCCCGGCGCCTTGGCAAGCTCCGGCGGGTTGATGAAGTTGACGCTGCTTGACGCGTGATCGGTCATGATCGGTCTCTCGCCGGGTTGTAAATCAGGCCGGCCTCTTCGGCTCGATGGGACCGGCCGGCGGCAATCTACAGATGAGCTCGCCTAATCGCCCTGCCCGGGGTTCGGCGAGAAATATTGCTCGAGCTTGTTCGGCTTGCCGTCGAACTCCTTGCCGTCGGCGGGCCCCTCCCGCTTGATCGTGATGTTCGGCCAGGTCTTCGCGTAATCGGCGTTGAGCTTCACCCAGGATTCCAAGCCCGGTTCGGTGTCGGGCTTGATGGCGTCGGCCGGGCATTCCGGCTCGCACACGCCGCAATCGATACATTCGTCAGGATGGATGACGAGCATGTTGTCCCCCTCGTAGAAGCAATCCACGGGGCACACCTCGACGCAATCCATGTATTTGCACTTGATGCAATTATCGGTGACGACGTAGGTCATTGAGGCTCTCTGTCGCGGCGCTTGCCTCTCACTCGGCTTCTACCGCAGATGCACACTGCCTACAAAACCTGGCGATAGGGCGCAAGCATGGCAAAGTCGGCGCATCGTGCCGGCGTGCATGACGCAGATGCCAAGGAGGCCGCACCCGCCCGCACCTAGCCTGATCCTTGTCTCGCCTCGCGCCAGGGTGTAGGCGCTCCGGCCGGGCCTTCCCGCTTAACCCCCAATCGAGATGATTTTGCGCCGAAGCTTGAACGAGACGAAGAAGATGGCGATCATCGTCCACGATCTCGTGATGACGGCGCTCGCGGTTTTCGTGGCCCTCGAGCTGCGCTTCGACGAGGCGCGGCTCGCCGGCTTCCTGGCGCAGCTGCCGCTGATCTTGTCGATCACCTTGCCGTTCGCGGCGCTCGTCTATTGGGCTTCCAATCTCTACAAGTCGAAATGGCGCTTCGCCTCGATCCCCGATCTCGTCAACATCGTGCGCGCCGCCAGCCTGTTGGCGCTCGGCTTCCTCGTCGTCGATTATGTCCTCGTCTCGCCGCAACTGCTCGGTCATTTCTATTTCGGCAAGGCGTTCGTCGCGGTCTATTGGGGCTTGGAAATCTTCTTTCTCGGCGGGCCTCGATTCGTCTATCGCTGGTGGAAGGATCGAGGGCAGAAAGTCGCGGCCTCCCGCGTCGCGCCGGCCGAAACCGTGCTCATCCTCGGCCGGCCGCAAGAGACCGACCCGGTGCTGCGCGCCATCCAGACGGGGCAGGTCGCCGGCCTGCGGCCGATCGGCCTCATCTCGCCGCGCCCAGCCGATCTCGGACAGAGCATTCGCGGAGTGCAGATTCTCGGGAGCTACGCCGATCTCGACGCGGTGATCGAGCGCCACGCGGCGGATGGCCGCACGCCGCGACGCATGATCTTATGCGCGAGCGCGCTCGAAGCGGCCGCGAACCCGGAGGCCATCTACTCGCTTGCCAGGCGCCACGGTATCGCAGTCACCCGGACGCAGCCGCTGGTCGGCACCGAGGGGGCCGAGGCGCTCCCGAAGCTCGCCCCGGTCGCCATGGAGGATTTGCTCTTGCGCCCGGCCGTGGCGATCGATCGCGCCCGTCTCGAGCGCTTGGCGCGCGGTCGCAAATTCGCGATCACCGGCGGCGGCGGCTCGATCGGCAGCGAGATCGCCCGACGCCTGGTCCTGTTCGGCGCCCAGGAGGTCGTGATCATAGAGAACTCCGAACCCGCCCTGCACGGCATCCTCGAGTCCTTGTCGCAAGGTGTGCCGAGAACTCGCGTTTCGGGCCGGCTCTGCGATGTGCGCGACCGCGAGCGGGTGCTCGCGGTGATCGCGGACGCCGCCCCCGACATGGTGATCCATGCGGCCGCCCTGAAGCATGTCAACCTGCTCGAACGCGACTGGGTCGAGGGCGTGAAGACCAATATCACCGGCTCGATCAACGTGGCGGATGCGGCCTTGGCTTGCCGCGCGAGCGCCATGGTGATGGTGTCGACCGACAAGGCGGTGCAGCCCGTGTCGATCCTGGGAGCGACCAAGCGTCTCGCCGAGATGTATGTGCAGGCTCTGGAGGCCGAGCTGCAAGCGACCGAGGCGCGCACCGGGCGCACCCGGCTGATCGCCGTGCGCTTCGGCAATGTGCTCGGCTCGAACGGCTCGGTGGTGCCGAAATTCCGCGAGCAGATCGAACGCGGCGGTCCGATCACGGTGACCCATCCGGACATGGTCCGCTTCTTCATGACCATCCCGGAGGCCTCCGATCTCGTGCTGACCGCCTCCTCGCACGCTGTCGAGGACGCACGGCACGAAACCTCGGTCTATGTGCTCAATATGGGCCAGCCGATCCGCATCATGGAGCTCGCCGAGCGCATGATCCGCCTGGCAGGCCATGAGCCGGGCGAGGACATCAAGATCGAGATCATCGGCCTGCGGCCCGGCGAACGCCTGCGCGAGATCGTGCTCGGCGAAGACGAGACGACGGTCGAAATCGGCATACCGGGCGTGTTGTCGGCGAGGCCGTCCTTCCACGCGGTCGGCGAGGTCAAGGGCTGGATGGCGGCGCTCGCCGAAGCCGCCGACCGGGAGGACTGGGCGATGGCGGCGAGCGTCCTCGCGAGCGCGCTGCCCGACTATCCTGCCGGCGCCTTGGCGAAGGCCCCGCGCCGCGCCTGAGCGGGAAGGCGATGCGTCTCGCACTCTTCGAGCCCGATATCCCGCAGAACACGGGCGCCATCGCGCGCCTCGCGGCTTGCCTCGGCTTGGCCCTCGACATCATCGAGCCGGCCGGCTTCCCGGTATCCGACCGCGCCTTCCGCCGCGCCGGCATGGATTACCTCGACCGGGTCGAGATCTTGCGCCATGCGAGCTTTGTGACCTTCGACGCCTGGCGCCGCGCCAGGGGCGACCGCCTGGTGCTGGCGACGACGAAGGCTTCGCGCGCTTATGCCGATTTTGCCTTCGTCCCGCACGATATCGTCCTGTTCGGCCGAGAATCCGCGGGGGCGCCCGAGCACGTGCACGCCCGCGCCGATGCCCGTGTCGCGGTGCCGATGCGGGAAGGGCTGCGTTCGCTCAACGTCGCGCTCGCCGCCGCGATGATCGCGGGCGAAGCGCTGCGGCAGACGGGGCGCTTGCCTCTCATCGCCGAAAGAGCACCGGCGTGAGCCATCGCGTCCTCATCGTGGTGACGCATCTTCTCGGCGTCGGCCATCTCGCCCGCGCCGCGTTGATCGCGCGCGCCCTCGGGGAAGGCGGGGCCGCCGTGCGCCTCGTCAGCGGCGGGCGCCCGAGCGCGACGGTCGATCTCGGCGGTCTCGATGTCGTGCAGCTGCCGCCGGTGCACTGCGTCGGCACCGACTTCAAGACGCTGCGGACCGAAGATGGCGGCATCGCCGGTCCCGCCTATCTGGAGAGCCGCCGCGAAGCGCTGCTGCGGGCTTACGTCGATTTGCGCCCGGACGTTCTGGTCACCGAGCTCTTTCCTTTCGGACGGCGGCAGCTCGCGGAGGAATTCCTGGCGCTGCTCGAGGCCGCGCGGGCGACGCATCCGCGCCCCGCGATCCTGTGCTCCATCCGCGACATCCTGCAGCCGCCCTCGAAGCCGCAGCGCGCGATGCAGACGCTCGAGCGCCTCGGGCGTTATTATGACGGCGTGCTCGTGCATGCCGATGAGAGCGTCATCTCGCTCGACGCCTCCTGGCCGGTCGACAAGGCCCTGGCGCGGCGTCTCGACTATACGGGCTACGTCGCCGACCGCAGGCGCACCCAAGCCCTGCCGCTCGATGGCGGCAATGGCGGCGAGATCGTCGTCTCGGGCGGGGGTTCGGCGGCGTCGCTGCTCCTGCTCGCCGCATCGATCGGCGCGGCCAAGCGCGATACGCGGCGCTGGCGCATCCTGGTCGGCCATGGCGTCGCGGAGGCGAGGTATCTGGAGCTTGCGGCCGGCGCCCCCGCCAATGCGAGCGTCGAACGCGCGAGACGCGACTTTCCCTCGCTGCTGCATGTGGCCGACGTGTCGGTGAGCCAAGCCGGCTACAACACCGTCATCGACATCCTGGCGACCGGGGCGCGCTCGGTACTCGTGCCTTTCGAGGAAGGCGGCGAGAAAGAGCAACGCATGCGCGCCGAGCGCCTGGCGGCGCAAGGCCGCGCCGCGCTCGTCACGCAAGCCGAGCTCGGGCCCAAATCCCTTCTCGCGGCGATCGAGCGCGTCATGATCCTGCCGCAGCCGGGCTCCGCCGCGACCATCATGCTCGACGGCGCCGGCATCGCCGCAAAGAAGATCGCGAGCGCCGCCGCGCGCGCCACGGCCGTCGCGCAGGCGTGGCAAGGATTGAGCGCGGCCCTCGACGAGATCGCCCGGGACGGCGAGACCCTTCCGATATGGTGGCGCGACGATGATGCGGTCGCCCCGTCGACAGCGCTCGACCGGCTCCTCGATCTGGCGCGCCGCTTCGAGGTGCCGGTGGCGCTCGCCGCCATACCCCTGCTTGCCACGCCCGCGCTCGCGGACCGCCTCGCCCATGAGGCCCGCGTCGACATCATCGTGCATGGTCTCGCCCATCGCAATCATTCGCCGCAAGGAGAGCTGTCATCCGAGCTCGGCGTCGGCCAACCCCTGCTCAACCGCATGGCAGCGCTTTATGGCGCCCACGAGCGCTTGCGGCGCCTGTTCGGCGCCAAGGTGGTGCCGATGCTGGCGCCGCCCTGGAACCGCATCGGCGAGGACCTCACCGCCCGCCTCGGCGAAGCCGGTTTCGCCGGCCTGTCCACCTTCAAGCGCCGCCGCGCCCGAGAGGCAGCGCCGGGCGTCCTGCAAGTGAACACCCATGTCGATCCGGTGTTCTGGCGCGGCCATGGAGGCTTACGGGACGAAGCCGCGATGCTCGACGACCTCGCGGCGCTTGCCCGCGAAACCGCGGCGCGCGCGCCCGAGGAGCGCGAGCCGATCGGCCTCCTCACCCACCACCTCGAGCACGACCCTTGGGTTTGGCGCTTCGTCGAGGAACTGCTCGCCTGCCTCTCGACGCATCGCGCCGTGCGCTTCACCCGGCCCGCGGAGTTCCTCGCCGGTCAAACCGAGGCCTCAACCCGGGCCTCATCGAGGGCTTCGCCGCGACGCGATGCTCTCTCATGAGAAACCGCCTCGCGTCGATCAGCGAGGTTCAAGGCGACGCGATCGCCAGCAGTTTCATGACCGTATTCAGATTTCTGGCCGTGCCGCCGACATCGAGCTGTTTCTCGATGAAAACGTTGGTCAGCGGCGATCGCGCTATTCCGTCCGAATAGTGGATGTAGACTTCCTTTCCTTCGGCATGAAGGCGTTCCGGCCCGGCAAGCCGGCTCACCAGGCGGGCTCTCGCCGTCTCTTCCGGGCGGCGGGCCAGAAACATGATGAGGAGCCGGCTCGGATTCCATTGCCGATATTCCGGGAATGGAATCCGGGCGACGGCATCCCTCAGCTCGCCCGAGGAACGCAAGACGATCGTGACAGGAAAGCCGAATTGTCGATCGCGCCTTCTATGATCTTCGCCAACTCGCCCTGATCGGTGCGGGCCGTTTCGAAGACGACATTGCCGCTCTGCAGAAGGCTTTGCACGCGCTTCAATCCAAGCGATCCGTATAGCGCCCTGAGCGCATCCATCTTGATCAGCTTGTTGCCCCCGACATTGATACCGCGCAGCATCGAGATCAATACGGCCATGCTTCGTCATCCATGCGCAGGCCGCGAGGGGATGCATCGCCTTGGCCGTCTTCCCGAACTCACGCGTTTGATTTGGGAGGGCAAATTCAAATATTTACTATTTAGTTTCAATAAGTTAACCTCTCGCCTCAAAACGCCGCCCGGTTATTCCCACAGGCGCTCCGCACGCTCTGTGCACCCCCTTAAGGGGAAGAATAGCATGGGACCGGTTCGTTGTCCATGAAGGGCTTCGACAGGTGTTTCAGAGCGCCGGTCGTTGGCCCCATTTGCGAGGGGACCCGCGACGAATGCTGGCTAGCTCCCCAACTTGCCCGCTCATTCCGGCAGACCCGCCTTCCGGAAGCCGTCCAAGATCATGTTCAGGGACAAAGGATTTCTGAACGGCAGCAGCTTCTGGAGCGCAGAAACGGTTATTCCGGGCGAGAGCGTCAGAAGCTTGGCCAGAGCCTTTCGAGCCTCCCCCAGGCGGTCAAGCTGCGTATAGGCGGGCACCAGCAGCCAATAAGTCGAGTCCCAATCCGAATAAAGAGCAGCCGATCGCCTAGCGAGCTCCAGTGCCTGCTCCGGGCGGCCGCTCAAGAGATGACCATATCCAGTCGAGGTCAAATATAAGAAGAAGCCGGGGTCCAATGGGTTGAGTGCCATCGCCCGCTCAGCCTGAATGAGCGCATCTTCGGGATTACCGGCAAAAATCATCGCGAAACTCGAGAGTAGCGCGACAAGCCCAGAACCGGGGTTGAGCTCAAGCGCTCTCCGCACTGCGTCGAGGCCCGTGTCGTAGTCCCTCCCGACCATCACCAGAACAAAGCCGGCGATGACCAGGGTCGTTGCGTCATCGCCGCCGGCCGCGAGCGCGCGACGGGAGAGCGCAATGGCCGTCCCTGCATCGTCTCGACCGAATGGCGACCATCCCCGCGTCAAACGTTGCTCGATGCACCATGCGGCATAAGCAAGAGCTGGTGCAAAAGCCGGGTCAAAATCGATGGCCTTCAGGAGCAGTTCCAGCCCCTTGAGGTTTTCATCAGGACGAAAGGCGTAAACATGCGGCAACGCCCGCAGATAGTGATCATAAGCGTTGAGATTCTCCACCGGCTTGCGTCGTGCCCGTTCGATTTCCGCCTTGCGCAAGGTCGGTTCGATCGCTCCGACGACGCTTTCGGTGATCTTGTCTTGAAGATCGAAAACGTCCTCGAGGCCACCATCGAACCTGTCCGCCCAGAGATGGCTGCCAGTCAAGGCGTCGACCAACTGGCCCGTGATGCGCAACCGGTTTCCTGACTTGCGCACGCTGCCTTCCAGAACGTAACGCACGCCCAACTCCTTGGCGGCCTGGCGCACGTCCACCGCACGGCCCTTGTAGGTGAAGCTTGAATTCCGGGCGATCACGAAGAGCTGACTGAACCTCGAAAGGGCGGTGATGATGTCCTCCACCATCCCATCGGCGAAGTACTCCTGTTCGGGATCGCCCGACATGTTGACGAACGGCAGAACCGCGATCGACGGCTTGTCCGGCTGCGCCATGGTTGCGCCGGATGCCGCCGGCGCAACGGGCGCCGCTCGCGGAGCGGATGCCGCCTTTGCAGCGAGACCGACCTCCAGCGAATAGATCCGCAGCGGCTCGGCTATGTTCTTGAGCTGGGTTTGGCCGAGATCGGTGACCGAGAGGTCGAGCCTCGCCTTCACCTGGCGATAAGCGTCCTCGGACAGGCAGATGGCGCCCGGCGCGGCGACGCCCTCCAATCGCGAGGCGATATTGACGCCGTCGCCCATCAGGTCGCCGTCGCTCTCCTCGACCACGTCGCCGAGATGGATGCCGACGCGAAACTCGATGCGGCGCTCGGGTGGCAGACCGACATTGCGCTCGACCATGCCGTTCTGCACCTCGATGGCGCAGCGCACGGCGTCGACCACGCTGCGAAACTCGATGAGAATTCCATCGCCGGTACGCTTCACCACGCGCCCCTTGTGCACGGCGATCGTGGGGTCGATCAGGTCGCTGCGCAGCGCGCGCAACCGCGCCAGGGTGCGATCCTCGTCTGCGCTGGCGAGCCGGCTGTACCCGACCACGTCGGCGGCCAGGATTGCCGCCAGTTTTCGAACCTCACCCATCGCAGACGTTCTCCAAAGGCCGACCGGGCACGGGGCCGTGCCTTTCGCTTAGGCCAGAACCGCCTCCACTACACTCACCGCTGATTCAGTGGGCACGACTCGCGTGAGTTGGAAACCAGCCTTGGCGAGAAGAGCGCGGTATTCGGCTTCCGTCCGCTCCTGGCCGCCCGGCAGCAGGAGCATTACCATGTCCAGCATCTTTCCCGGATGTGGCGCGTCGCCTGGGGGGAGCACCATCTCGACGATGAGCAGGCGGCCGTCCGGCTTCATGGCCTTGCGGACATGTGCGAGGATCATGAGACAGCGATCTTCGCTCCAGTCATGGATGATGTGCGACAGGACGTAGGCATCGCCGCTGAGCGGCACGGTTTCGAAGAAGTCACCGGCCCCCATGGGACCCGCGAGTTCCTTGGCACTCCTGGCCCCCGCCCCGAGGTGATCAGCCAGTCCTAATTCAGCCGCCGCATAGACCACCCTTGAGACCCAGGTGGCGGTCCCCATCTGGGTCAACTGGACCTGGGGCGGAAGGGGCTCGGGCGAGGAGTGCCGGCGAGGATCGGTCATTATGGGCTACCTGCCTGTCCGGATAGGCAAGCTTCAGCATGGCACCGCCACTCACATATGTCGAATTGTGATTGCGGAAGACAAAACCATTGTTCGCGCCAGTCAAAGCAAGGCCTATATTTCCCAAGCCAGGCTGTTTGAACGTGGGCAGATGAGGCAGTGCGGCGGGAAGTGCCGCTCTTATCGAGCGGGTCGGGTTGCGCCTCTGCTTGCGAGTCAGGGCACAAATGGGGGCGCGAGCGGCATATCATCGGATTGCAAGAGGACGATGCAACTTCGTCTGGCGTATGCGGGCGGCGCCGGGCGACCGGGGGTGCGCGTCAAAGAAGGATGCTCGGCGGCTGCCACCCTAGCGCAATGACGATGATCCGAGGCCGCTCACGGCTGTCGCTCGTCTCGGGAAAGGGCACTATCCAAATAAAATGTCGTTAACCCGGAGTCCAAGCCGTGTCGGGTAGTGGGTCCGTACCCACTACCCGTGTCGACAGGTGCGGCCTCTCGACCGCAGCGACGGGCTGCCGAATCGAGCGACAACCTCAATGCCGGCGCAGGACGACGATCCTGTTGGTATTGGTCCCCTTAGCGTTGTTCCTGACGCCCCAGCAGTTCGCCGTCTTGGTGAATTCCTGTTGGTTCACCATCACGAACAGGCGGTCGAAGGGGAGTCCTTGGGCGGCCTCCCACACGAGGCGTTCAAGAAGGACCTTGCCGCCACGGACCTCGCCGACCTCGAAGGCCACGTATCCGCGGGGCCGCACGAGCCGCGCCAGCTCGCCCAGCGTGTCGCGGATCATGCTCTGCCAGCCCGCTTCGGTCCTGTGGTGCGCGATGGCCACCCTGGCCGCGTCGATACCGGCGAACCAGCTCCTGAGCCAGTTGTCCTCGGCGTATTGCACGATGTCGAGGAATGGCGGGGAGGTGACGACCAGCTGGACCGAGCCGCTCGGGATCGCTTGTGTCGACTGCGCCATGCCGGTGGTCAGCAGCGGCGGCGGGTGGCACGCCATGGGTCCGTCGTTCAAGAGCGATGCGGTCTTCCTCAAGATCAGCTTCTTGACGTCGCGGTCCGGCGGGGTCTGGCCCCTCCTTTCATTGATCTTGCGTTGCGACCGAGCGGACACGGCTTGGTTCGGCGGCAGCGTGTAGACGGAGAAGAAGCCCGGTGAATGGCCGGTCAGCCGATTGATCGCCACCATCCTGATCCAGTCGTCGACCGGGTCGGGACTGCCGCCCAACGGAGCGCGTTCGATGAGCCGACGGCGCAGCGCGCAGACGTGGCGCAAGGTCCGGGGGCTGTAGAAGGCGAGCAGCTCGGGATGCTCGACCTCTCTTTCGTCCCAGCCGATCTCATCCAGCCTGCGGGCGACCTCGCTCGCCGCCGGTGGTTGCAATCGGGGACGGGTGAGCAGGACGCTCAAGGGGTTGATGTCGTTGCCCATCGGCTGGCGGCCCATGAGAGCCGCCTGGACGGGAGTGGTCCCCCGCCCCATGAACGGATCGTAGACTGCGTCACCGGGCTTCGTCAGACGCTTGATGAAGAACTCTGGCAACTGCGGCTTGAAGCAAGCCCGGTAGCTCACTTCATGGATCGAATGGGCTCGGCGCTGGCCCGAGGTCCAGAATTCGTTGATCAGGTAAGGGATGGGGCCTTCCCGCAACTCGACCGAAGGCCGACCGAGCTCGTTGAAATTTCGGACCTGATCGGCGAAAGCCACAAGCGCTCCATCGCTTACGGATGCCGGGAGGGCGGCAACCCGCTCGAACAGGGGAAGCGTATCGAGGGCCGAATCGATCATGCCGGATTGTAACCGCTGCCCCGACCCGTCCGCCAGCGTTCCGACCGCCGGCTTGCGGAATCTTGCCCGCCATCGCCGGCGGTCGGCTATCAGAGCTCGCCGAAGGGCGGCCAGAGCTGTGCCAATTGTAGGCTCTTCGAGGCGCCGAACGCATGCAGAAGCGTCGATGGTATCATCAACGGCAAGGCTTGGTGCAAAATCTACGTGAAAGCCTGAAGCCGACTGGCACGAAGGCGAGGGGCGTTCCGGCGTCGTCGGCTCGGCGCCCGAGGCGTCTCCCCGTGCTTTCGTAGCGTCGACCGCTTCCTGCCGGCAATCCTGGCCGACTGGCCATGATTCTCTCTGCGGTCACGTGGGACTATCCGATCCAATCAGCGCGCATCGGCTTCTCGCTTGAGAGGGTGGAAGCGGCCGCCCACGCGCCCGTCCGGCACCAAGAACAACCTGCCGGATGGTATTTCGGCTTTGGTCGGTCCGTCGGACGATCTCCTTGATCGGCGTTCCCTCATTGGCCAGGTGGCGAGGCAGAGCAATCGTCCCAGATCGTATTGAGCCGAGACGTATCCGTCAGCGTTTGGAGGAACGCTACCAGATCCTCTGTATCTTGCGGAAAGACTTCTATGGTGCTCACGACAGGATCGGCGCGAGCGTCTTCGCGCGCACGAGCTCGAAGCGACGAATAGCGAGCGACCGCACCTTTGAGCGTTAGCATCTGGCCGTGGTGCAAGAATGCCGTCCGGTCAGCGACGTTGCGCAGGGATGGTGTCTTGAACTGACCTCGCGTGAACTCACCTCGGATGGCGGCCTTCAGCTTGGCGATACGATCACGATCTCGGCTGGAGCTGAATCGACCGTCTGCACGCATCTCGCTGGCATCAAGCAATTCCAGGCCGCGATAGCGTCCAGGATCCTGCGCATCGCCATCCTCAGGGAGCGCCATCATGTTATGAAACTCGCCATCCGAAAAATTCGGACCGTCGTGACATTGATAACATTGCCCGCGGCCGACGAATACCTTGAGCCCGCGCAATGCCGACGCCGGGAGCGCGTTTGACCCGGCCTGCTCTTCAAGACGAAGAGAACGGACAAACCTATCGAAGGGCGCATCGGCGCTGGTAAGCGTTTCCTCGAAGGCCGCGATAGCCTTCGCAACGTTCACCAAGATTTCGGTAGCGATTGCACGGCTCGCCCAAGGCATTGCCTCCCAGGCAGTATCGGCAGCATGCGAACCGTCGGACGAGGCAATCAAGTTCGGCAGCGTACCGAACAGCGCTTCGTATTCTCGTCTGAGGTCCGGCTCTGTCGCGACGCGGCGGGCAAGCTCCCTGCGGTCAAGATTGAGTTCCGCTGCGGCTTCGATCGGACCGGCGGCCTGTGCCCACAGGCTGTCGGCCCGGCCGTCCCAGAAGAACCAGCGGTTATGCGCTACGTTCCAAAGGGATGGAGTGTTTCGCAGAAGGCTTGGCGCGGCGGCCACCGCGCGGCCATCCGCCAAACCCTCCTGGGGTATGTGACAAGTGGCGCAGGAGCGGTTGTTGTCGCGCGAAAGCCTCAAGTCGAAGAATAAATTTCTGCCAAAATCGATTGCCCCGCACTGGCCAGATACCGCGTTGGTCGGATCGTGTGCCGGTGGAGCAAGTGGAGAAAGAGTCAATGCCACCGCCGTCTCTTGCGGCGTCAGCGCGGTTTCCTGGGCACCAGAAGCGTTGCCGAAAGCCAAGAGCAATACTACGCCGACCCCCGTCGCGCGCCAAGGCGTTTTGGCGTTCTCTCCTGCGCCTTGTCCCATGTATCCCGCCGCAACTGAGCCGGTATAAGTGCCTCTATTTCGGAACCGAATTGGACTCGCCAACTTCGGTTTGGTCGATTACTAGCGCTTTCGCCGGGACAACCCCGTTATTCTTGAGCGTCAACCATGTACTTCCGCTGAGGATCAAGCTTCCGGCCTGGAAGTCAACCAGGCTGCCGCCGCCGAGATCAAACGTCAAGGTGCCTTCCAGGACGTAGATGTAACGCGAGTACGGGCTCGTGTGGCGAAGGCCTCCAGCTCCCGGCGGGTATTCGATGATGCTGGCAGTTACCTCGGGAACCTTCTGAGGGAAATGGAACGGCTTGTTCCAGGTATTCGACGTACGTCTTACGATCTCTTCCTGATTCGCGAGTGGGTCCGGGATCTGCTGAGCTGAAGCCAAGCCGAGGCTCGCAGCTGTTGCCGAAAGGCCCAGAATCCAGCCCTGCAAATTCATGACCGCGCCCATTGAATGCCACAGAGGCACGGGGGGGAGAGGTCGCGCGCCGAGACGACGCTGGTAACCCCCTCCCCTTGTCCCGGTGGCTTCAGGCTTTCACGTAGATTTTGCACCAGCCCTTCGGACTGATGGTGCCGTCGACGCTCTTGCAGGCATTTGACGCCTGAAACAGCCGACAATTATCGCATTGCTGGCTACCGTTCGGCGAAGGTCGATACCCGACCGCCGCTTGTGGCAACTTGCCCGCCATCGCCTCATTCACGCCCACGCTGAGAATGGCGACAGCTCCCGCGACACTTGCTGCCCGCTGCAACAAGCGCCGGCGGGACAGGTCGACCGACCAGACTTTTCGTACTTCCATCATGATATTCACCGTCTCGTTTCATCACGTAAGAAAAAACTAAGCGCAAATCCGACGGTTTGCCGTGACCCAGATCAAATGTTGGTTCTGGATTTGTGATTCGGACGATCCCGCCCACCTGTTCATCTAGGTCCATCTCGACCTGCCCGATCTCGTTTCAGCAACAGCCCGGCAGCGAATTGACTCTTCCCGGCGCCGGGCTCTGACCCTCGCGCCTCACCGCGCGACGACGACCGCCCTATCCGGGAAGGAGAGCTGATCGCGGTCGCGCCAGCTCGGATGGACGTAGTTGATCTCCATCAGG